>CALFIU010000128.1 GCA_937877455.1 uncultured Bacteroidales bacterium | reverse complement strand
AAGACATAATGGATCTTTATAATTTAGGACAACGAGATTTTGGTGAAAACAAAGTGCAAGAAATGACAACAAAATATAACAATCTGCCCAAAGATATAAGATGGCATCAAATAGGACATCTACAAACAAACAAAATAAAATATATTGTACCTTATGTCCACATGATACATAGCGTTGACAGCCTAAAACTCGCACAAGAAATTAACAAACAAGCACAAAAAACAAACAAAATAATACGTTGCCTTCTGCAGATAAAAGTGGCAGAAGAAGAAACAAAATTTGGATTTGCACCCAACGATATTATTCAACTTTTTGAAAATAATGCTTTCACTCAACTTAAAAATATAAAAATTTGCGGACTAATGGGAATGGCCACAAACACAGAAAACACTAACGAAATTAATAACGAATTTTCAGAAATAAAAAAACTTTTCAACTATATTAAATTACAATATTACAAGAATATAGACGATTTTTCAGAAATATCTATGGGTATGTCTGGCGACTATAATTTGGCTATAAAAAACGGTAGCACAATTATAAGACTCGGTTCTATAATTTTTGGAGAAAGAGATTATTCAAAACAAAATAAAGCATAAAGTAAAATCTAAAAAGAATATCATTGGATATAAAATATCGCTAACAAAAAAACGGAATTTTTGCCTTTGACAAAAATTCCGTTAAACCAAAAGGGCAGGGGAGACCAAACTACTCTGCCATAATTTGCTCATACTTCAAAATTGCAGAACTATCATTAGGTTTTAATCTCAAAGCTTCCTTACAAGCATTGAGAGCATCTTCCTTAGCAAAATCCAAACCAGTTGACATAAAAGCATCTGCATCTTCCAAATGTTTTTTGAAACATTTGTCGATTAGTTTTATAAGTTGAGCTCGTTTTTGCAAAGCTTCACTATTGTCAGGGTTTTCTGCAATAAACTCATTGTACAAAACAAGTGCAGCATTAAAATTCATCTCATCATTAAATTCAACTAACGAATCGGCACGCTCCATCTTATTTTTGCTCAAATACGAGTTTGTATTAGAAACAACAGTCGCAGATTTATTAGTATCAATATAACTTTCTGCTCCAATCAACACTCCGTTTGTATTTTTTATAGGCGTAGGCTTCATAAACAAAATTATAAAAGTCAACAACACAAATACATACAACAAAATTTTTATGTTACGTTTAGCCGTTTGAGTCAATAAATCTATTTCACATTGAGCCTGCACAGCATATATACCACGAGGGTATGCAGTTAAATAAGCTTTATATTTTTCAATATCACCATTTTTTTCTGCTTCTGTCCACATACTTTTTTCCTCTTCAATTTTTCTAAGTTCACAAACCTTACCACGTGCTAATTTAACATATTTTCCAGCGGGATAGGCTTCTATATAATTTTTATAGGCCAATATCGTGCCAAGTTTTGTGGTTTCCTCCCATTTAGCATTTTCCTCAAGTTCGGCAATTTTAGCCTCGGCGTCCTTACGTTTTGAACTACCAGGATATTTTTCTATATAAGAATAATATCCCCAAATTGTATTATCAGCCAAAACTTTCTGCCATTCACTATTATATACGTTATCCTGTCCCTTTTTGTTTGCCGTTACAGACATTTTTTTGTCGTCAGACAACAAAATTTGAGCATCAGGCAAACAATCAAGACGATAACACATATTTTTAACAAAAGGCATATTTGCAGCATTTTTGTACGAAGACTGCTCTGGCAAAGGCAAATTTTTGTCAGAATTTTTAAAATCATCAGACACAGCATCCACAATTTCGCCAAGACTAAGATATTTATTACCATTGTCAATACCAGACTTAATTTTATCAAGCAACGCCCCAGTAAAATATGTAGGTTTGTCGGTATCTTTCTTAGGAAAAAGAGCTGCTCTATATTCCGAAGCCGAACTTACAAAATGCACACCCTCAAAATCTTTGATTGAAGCATTTATTTGCGAAGCAAGACTCGACATAGCATTGTGTATCTGTCCACTATGACATGCGTCAACAACAAGCACTTTACGTCCAGCACGAGACTCGTCGAGTTTTGATTTCAAATATGAAATAGAAACCGAGTCGGAGTCAAGATACTGCTCTGTAGTATCTGAGGCGGCAAGGTAAAGTTTACCATCCTTAGAACTTAAAATACCATGTCCGCTATAATATACAAAAAGAGTATATTCTGCATCTTTTGTTTTTTCCACAGCATCGGTCAAAGCTGCTTTAATACTTTTAGCATCACCGTTAACCACAGTGTCAAGATTATTTTCGGCAATGCCTACAAACTGTCGGTTTAAAAACATTGCGCTCAAATCCTTAATGTTGCGTTCCACGTTAGGAATATTTTTAAGTTTTGATTCCTCACTGTACTTGCTTACGCCGATTAATAAAACGACGTATTTTCTGTTTTTTAAATCATTTGTTCTCATTTTCTTAAAAGTTTCTAAAGTTGTTCTATTAAAGTTGCATTGTATTAATTAATAATACAATACTAAAATAATATATATTTTTTAAAATTGCAAATTATTTAAGATATTTTTTTATAATAATTTAATAATTTTATGCTAATGTTAAATAAATTACAATATATATCATTATTTTACAACAATTTAGAAAATTAAACTATAATAATAAATTATAACTTTTTAATTATTATTTGAACAAAAACTTATTTTTATTGTAATATTTTATAACTTTTTATCTTGTAATTGATAAAACGACAACGGAATGTTAAATTTTGTTAAAATTTTTAATTATAAAAATAAATCGAAGAAAAAAATTGAAATTAAATTCAAAAAATTTGTGGCATATTTTAAATTTAATTATTAAATTTGCCAATTGCAATGCGGTTTTGACAGCCTGCATCTGCGCAGATATTGAAAGAATTATAAATAAAAATTATGTCTGAAGAAACAACAAGCGAACGAATAATTAAAGTAAACATCGACAAAGAAATGCGGTCGGCATACATCGACTATTCAATGTCGGTTATAGTATCAAGGGCACTTCCCGAAGTACGTGATGGTTTAAAACCTGTACAACGACGTGTTTTGTTTGGAATGAACGAACTCGGTTTAACAATTAACAAGCCAACAAAAAAATCTGCAAGAATCGTCGGCGAAGTAATGGGTAAATACCACCCGCACGGAGACTCTTCTGTTTATTTAACAATGGTAAGGCTTGCCCAAGATTGGATTATGCGTTATCCATTAGTAGATGGACAAGGAAACTTTGGATCTGTGGACGGCGATAGCCCTGCTGCAATGCGTTATACCGAGGCTCGTCTCAAAAAAATTGCCGAAGATACTCTCATTGATTTAGACAAAGACTCTGTTGATTTTGTACCAAACTTTGATGATTCTCTTCAAGAACCAAGCGTTTTGCCAACAAGAATACCGATGCTATTGGTTAACGGCTCATCAGGCATTGCAGTGGGAATGGCTACTTACATGCCACCTCACAACCTTTCTGACACAATAGATGCTATAGTAGCATACATTGATAACAAAGACATAGAAATTGATGAGTTAATTAAAATAATCAAAGCACCTGATTTCCCTACTGGTGGCATAATTTATGGTTATCAAGGGGTTAAAGATGCTTATCATACGGGGCGCGGAAGAATTGTTATTCGGTCTAAGTATCATGTAGAAACCTCTCATTCTGGCAAGCCTCAGATTATTTTTGAGGAAATTCCTTATATGGTTAACAAAGCCGAGCAAATAAAACATATCGCAGAACTTGTTAATGAGAAAAAAATAGAAGATATTGTTCATGCCAATGACGAGTCTGACCGTAAAGGTATGCGAATTGTCATAACTCTTAAAAACGGTGCAATACCAAATGTGGTTGTAAACAAATTGTTTAAGTTAACTCAGTTGCAAACTACATTCAACGTCAACAACATAGCGTTAGTAAAAGGTCGGCCACAACTTCTAAACCTTAAACAAATAATTGAATGTTTTGTAGAACACCGCCACGATGTTATAATTAGGCGTACAAAATACGAACTTGAACAAGCACAAAAAAGAGCACATATTCTTGAAGGATTACTTATCGCTCTTGACCACCTTGACGAAGTTATAAAACTTATACGCGAATCTTCTAATCCAGAAACTGCTCGTTTAGGTTTGATGGAAAGATTTGGTTTATCTGATATACAAGCACGCGCTATTCTTGATATGCGCCTACAAAAACTCACTGGATTGGAACGTGATAAAGTCAGAAACGAGTACGAAGAATTGATGAAATACATCAATTATTTAAACGAAGTACTTGTAAATCACGATTTACAAATGAAAGTAATAAAAGATGAGTTGCTTGAGATAAAAGATAAATACCACGATGAACGCAAAACACAAATAGAATATTCATCAGAAGAATTTAACCCAGAAGATTTCTTTGCTGATGAAGATGTTGTGGTAACAATTTCAAACCTCGGATACATAAAACGTACGCCATTGGCAGAGTTTAAAACGCAAAATCGTGGCGGCAAAGGGTCAAAAGGTAGCACAACACGTGATGAAGATTTTATAAGGCATATTTTTAGTGCAACAAATCACAACACCATGTTGTTTTTCACAGCAAAAGGGAAGTGTTTTTGGCTCAAAGTATTTGAAATTCCAGAAGGAACAAAAACTTCAAAAGGTCGCGCAATACAAAATATTCTAAACATTGAAAGCGACGACTACGTAAAAGCATACATCAACGTCAAGACAATTACCGACCAAGAGTACATAAAAAATCACTATATAATAATGTGTACCAAAAACGGTATTATCAAAAAAACTACGCTTGAAGAATATTCTCGTCCACGCGCAAACGGAATTATCGCTATAAACGTAAGAGAAGGCGACTCGTTGCTTGAAGCAAAACTTACAAATGGAAACAACGAGATAATTATCGGTGTAAAAAGTGGAAAAGCAATACGTTTTAATGAAAACACCGTAAGACCAATGGGACGAAGTGCATCTGGCGTACGAGCAGTAAACCTTACAGAAGGCGACCAAGCCGTAGGTATGGTTGTTGCAGACGCATCAAACACTGCCGAAAACATTCTTGTACTTTCGGAAAATGGATATGGCAAACGATCTGACCTCGAAGACTATCGCATTACTAACAGAGGTGGTAAAGGTGTAAAAACAATAAATGTAACAGAAAAAACTGGTCAACTAATTGCAATTGAAAAAGTTACCGACGAAGACGACTTAATGATAATAAATCGTTCTGGAATAACTATAAGATTAAAAATAAACACCATACCCACATCTGGTAGAGCAACCCAAGGCGTAAAACTCATAAACTTGGCCACACGTAAAGGCGCATCTGATTCAATAGCTTCCATAGCAGTAGTTCCTGGTAGCGAAGACGAAGAAGAAATTGATGAAAATATAGAAAATGCAGAAAATCAGACAACGCAAAACAACGAAAACGACGTGAATAATTCAGAACAAAACACTGAAGACAACAATTAACCAAATTAATAAAAAAATTATAAAAAAAATGAAAAGATTAGCATTATCGCTGGCAGCAATAGCAATAGCAGGCAGCAGCGCATGGGCACAATACACAACCACTGTTCCTGATTTGAAAGCACAGGTGGACAAAGCCAAAGCATCCATAACTAAAAGCGATGCAGAAATAAATGACGCAAAGAAAACAGCCCTTGTAAAAACTTGGGAAAACCGTGCAAAAACCTTTGTAACGGCATACGAAATTAATACAAAAGGCGTACAAGCAGGCTACCAAGCAGCTCCTTCTGAAACAAATCCGTTTGCATGTTTACAAACAAGCAACGGTGAACCAAAAGAAAAGAAAACAGAACAAATTGGTAATGAAACATACGAAGTATGGGTTTACCCAACAATAAACTATTACATAAAAAACAATACAGTACAGTTTTGGAAAGAAACCTACGTTGCAGATGAAAAAGCACTCGACAAAGCAACTGAAGCATACAAAAAAGCAATTGAATTAGACGACAACACTGGCAAAGGTACTTACAAAAGCAAAAAAACTACTATTGATGCAATAGCTTCGTTACACGACCTTTATTTTAACGATGGTGTTAATCAATACCAACTTAAAAATAACAAAAAAGCTGCTGAAGATTTTGAAGGCGCACTCAAAGCTGTTACACTCGTAGAAAATTGCAAACCAGACTCTATCATCGGTCAAACAGCTTATTATGCTGGATTGACAGCATATGAAAACGGAAACAAAGACAAAGCAGAACAAAGCTTTAAACAAAGTATCGACAAAAAATATCAAATTGGAGGTAGTTACCATTATCTTTACCAGATAAACATGGATAAAGGACAAAAGCAAAAAGCAATAGAATTGGCAAAAAGTGCTTATGAAAAATATCCAAATGAAGAACAAATTCTTTACGATGTAATTAACTACTATCTCAGCAACCAACAAAACGAAGAAGCAGAAAAATACCTTGACCAAGCAATACAAAAATATCCACAAAACAAAGGTTTACATACTGTAAAAGCTAATATGTATGTTACTGCATATCGTGAAAGCCAGAAAAAATTTGAAGAAGAAAAACATAAAGCAGATTCATTAAAAAAAGCAGCTTTCCGCAATCGTAGTAATAAAACAGAAAATGATAGATTGACTGCTGAACAAGAAAAAATGAATCAAAAAGCAGAAGAAACAAGAAAAGAGTTTTTTAGCGGTTGTAAAAAAGCAGAAGATATTTACAACAAGTTGATAAGTGAAGATCCTAAATATTATGAAGCATATTTTATGCTTGGAATGGTTTATTACGACAAATCAGAACTTGCAGGAAAAGAAAAAGATATGATTCCACTTTCGGAAGATAAAGACGGTAGCAAAGCCGCAGCAAAAGAGAAAGAACAAAAAGAAGCATGGCGTATGTCGTTAAACTATTTTCAAAAAGCTTCAGAAATTCAACCAACAAACAAAGATGCTCTCTCAAATATGAGAATTTTATATTCAAAACTTGGAGAATATCAAAAAGCCAAAGAAATAAAAGAAAGAATCGAAAAATTATAAAAAAAATCTTCATTCTGTAAAAAAGCCGTCAATATTAAGACGGCTTTTTTTTAGTATAGATTGGTCTGTTCTATCTTTTTAACACAAAATTGTTTCATAAGCAGATGGAAAAGACGACTTTCATATAGGCAAACTCTACGGTTGGACAATCGAATTTTGGATTTCTTTTTCACAATGTTTCTAATTTTGTCGAACTCATTAATACCTAAAAAGTAACCTTAAATCAGAAATACATTGAAATTTTAAAGTAGCCATTTTGTCCTATAATTAATATTATGTTAAATAACTCGTAGTAAATTAATATCAAAATTGTAATTTTCATAAAAAATACTATTTTTCTTAAATGTGATATTTCATGGAAATATTTCACAAAAAGTATCATACATTACTTATTGCAACAAAAATTCAATTAGAAATTTTATATTTAAATTTGATTATAATAATTTTATAATTAACGAATAATCCATATATAAAATAATAATTATTGTACGATTATGTTAAATAGAGTAATTTTTATAATTATATATATGATTATGTTAAATAGAATAAATGTTAAATGAAAAAAATTAAAATTAGATCAAACCTTTATAATTTTTTTTCATTGTATATTTTTGAATAATTTTCTAATATTTAGAAAATTCTACTAACCAATTAAATTTGCAAATCAAACTCCTACCCTTTTGATTCAAAATTTAACATCACATTCTTTAATAAATAAAAACTAATAAAAATAGTTTTATTGAAAATAAAAGAGCAATAGACATAATTTAAAAAATCAAAAATTTTATTTATAACATAACATTATGTTAAATAGAATAATAAATTTAAAAAAAATTGATAAAAAATCGCATATAAATTTTTTCATTTCACCGAAATTTATCAACTATTGGTATAAAATTTAAAAATTGATTTGCTGATTATTTTTAAATTTTATATATTTGCAGCATATCTTTAACAATAATTAATTTAAAAAAAGTATGAAAAAATTATCTTTCAGTTTAATGGCCTTGGCTCTTGCAGGTGCAATGGTTTTCTCAAGTTGCCACAAAGATGACGATGATGATGATAATTCCTCAATCTCTCAATTAAGCGCAACAGTAAATGAGAATTCTTTCAAAACATCTCTTGCAGCTTTTTATTCTTCAAGTTCTTCTGGTACAACAAAATTAAGCCAAATTTTTTCTTCTACTTCAGGTGCTACAACAATAGCAGGAACTCAAGATGGAAAACAATTAGCAATTACAATAAACGGAACTACATCAGGAACTTATAATTTAAGTGTTTCTGCTGATAATACAATAAATAACACTTTAATAAATATTCTAAGCGGGGAAAGTGTTACTGATGCTATTTCGGACGCAGTAAATGTTAAAACCGATGCAATGGTAATTTACAGAGCAACTGGCGAAACCGAAGGTGGAAACACATACTATTTCTCAACTGAGGCAACTGTAAATTTTAATGTATTTGTTGCTTATGCAACTGGTACATTTACTGCTACAATGAGAAACAAAGCAGGTGATTCATTCTCAATTAGCGATGGAGAGTTTAAAGTTTTTGGTAAACCTGTTACTTCTTCAAAATAAAATTAATAAAAATTCAATTTAAAAAAATTTGTAACCACTTTTTTACTTCTTTAAAAATGGTGGTTACAATTTTTTTATGCCTTTGCTAAAGCAAAAAGACTTACCTTTGCACCTGGAATTTTCAATAACTCTTGCGAACATGCTTCAAGAGTTGCCCCCGTTGTAAGCACATCATCAACCAATAAAAAATGTTTGTTGTGATACTTTATTTCTTGATTAACAAAATATAATCCAAGAGAATTTTTTCTACGTTGTTCCCTATTTTTCTTGGTTTGAGTTTGGTTATAAACTATTTTTAACAAAACATCCTCCCTTACAGGTACATTAAGCACAGATGAAATTCCAGCAGCTATCCTTTCGCTCTGATTATATCCTCGCTTTCTCAACTTTCGCTTATGAAGTGGAACTGGAATTATATAATCTACTTCTTTGAATGTTGAATATTCAAGCAACTTTTTGCCTGCCCGACGACCAAGTTCAAAACCTATTTGATGTTGACCATTATATTTTAAACCGTGTATTAATTTTTGCACAAGTCCACCCTTGGTAAATTTATAAAACGTACAAACCTTCCCCCCTACCCTATTATACATTTGATCCATAACACTATTGTCTTCAGTTTTGTAAAACTCTAAAATTGGAACATGTCTATTATAACATATATCACAACAACCAATCTCATTATCAAGTAGTTGAGCTCCACAACCAAGACAAAACCTTGGATAAAAAATATTAAGCAAATCGTTTGCTGTTGTTAAAAAAAACTGTCTTATAGAGTAAATTTTAAAAGACATTTTTATTTATAAAGTTTACCATAAGTATCTAAAGTTCCATCTTCTTTTAGTGTATGTTTCCATCGCTTGTGCGACCAAAGCCAATAAGCAGGATTACGACGAATTGAATTTTCTACCGCCGACATATAACGCTGAGTTATTTCTCCCTGTTTACATTCTGAAGGATTATCTACAATAACAGAAATATGTTGTAGATATTTTCCTCTTGCAGTTTTTTCTGATTCTAAATAAATTACAGGCAAGTCAAACATCTTTGAATAAGTTTCTATTCCATGAAGACACAACGTCTTTCGTCCCATAAAATCTGCCCAAATTGAATGTTTTTGTGGTGGATTTTGATCTCCAAGTAGAACAAATCCCATGGTCTGTTTTTTACGCATACCAAACATAAAACGTGTTTTTTCTATAGGACAAAGATGTGTTCCTCGTTGTTGACGAAGCTTTTTCATATATCCGTTTATATATATGTTTTTCAACGGTTTATACAATGCCGCCATTGGCTGAAAACCCTCGTACAATACCGTTTGTGTTGCCCATTCCCAATTGCCATAATGTGCGTATGCAACTATTATGCTTTGATTCTTTTTTCTAAAATTATCAACAATTTCGCGATCTGAACCATAAATATAACGCTCAGAAATTTGTGCAGGAGTCATTGTATAACCTTTTAAACTTTCAAGAAACAAATCTGTAAAATGTTTGTAAAAGTTTTTTCTTATTTCCTTTTTTTGACTATCTGACATATCAGGAAAAGCAACTCCAAGATTTATATTAATAGTTTTTACTCGATAACGGAAAACCTTGAATATCAAAAAACTATAAAAATCTGACACTAAATATAAAATTTTAAACGGTATTATTTTTACACTAAAAAGCAAAATTCTAAAACCTATATATCCAATGTATGACAAAAATTTCATTTTATCTTTTTATATTCTTGATAAAGTTGTGTTATAATGAGATATAAATCATAATCATTTTTGCGAATAATAAAATCACGATCAAGATTATAATATCTTATAAATTTCTTGGCTTCATCTTCAGTTATTCCAGTTATCTGCGAAACAACGCTCGGATTATATTTTTCGTCTGCTATCTTATTAAGTTCGTCTTGTTTTCTTAATTCATTAACCTTGGCGATTGCTTTTTCTCGTTTTCGATTAAAATTGAGAGGAATACCACTTCCATTGGCAGCCGTTGTAAGTTGACGAAGTTCATCGGTTGAAATTAAATTTTGTTTCCAAACTTCAAGTTGACGTTTGTATGGTTCTTCTTGTTTTGGTTCAATCTGCGAATAATCATAAAGAAAAGATTTCCAACGTTCTCTGTATATGTTAATTGTCTGTAAATCATACACCTTGGTCTGCATTTTTAAAACACCAATATATACTGTTCCATCTACTTCTTCAATTTGACGATTGTTAAGCGAAAAAACTAAACTTTCAAAACCAATACACGAAATGCGAATAGTATCGGATTTTACCATTACAATCCTAAATTTTCCCGATGTATCAGAAATACAAGCTATGTTTTTTCGTACATTTATAACATGCGCAAATTGCACTGGATTGTCATTATTGTCGAGCAAAATACCTCGTACTTCTAAAACTTTCTGTTGCGAATAGACATTACCAGATGTAATTATTAACAGACATAAAAATATAAAAAGGGTTGTTTTCACTTTCGTTTATTTTTGTGCAAAATTAAACCAAACTAACATTGTAAAAAAAGTTTTAACATTTTTTATCATGCCATAAACATTATTTAGCAATGTATTTAGCCCTCATTTCATAAATCTTTTCTGCAATCTGTTTAAAAATCTCGGCATCACACACCAATTCTCCATCATTTTCTTTTATATTGGCATTGTCAACAATTGTTTTCAAAGTTGAAAAATCGCCATACACTTCGCCAACATTGACATCTTCCTTATATTTTTCAAGATAATCTGTCATAAGACTCATTTCGCCAAGTTGTTTCAATACCCTCGTTGAAAGTTTTCTATTAAACGCAATATCCTCTTTTGTAAGCTTTAAAGCAACATAATGTCCTTCGAGCCAAGCACCTGCAAGAATCATAGCAGCCGTTTCGTGTTGACCATTTTCTATCAAATAAGCATCTGATTCATAAAAAGTTTTTGTTACAATAGCCACCATCGAATCTTTTTTGCTTATATTATCCTGCATTTTTTGAAGAGTTTCTTCGTTGAAAATTTGCAAAAGTCCAAGCTGTTCCGACATCTTTTTTATTGCAGACATATATTTTAATACTTGCGGATTTTGCTCAAAAAGACTTGAATAACACATATCTGTACCATAAATGCCAATGTTCAAAGCACGTCCAGCAGTTGTATTGTAACGTTGAGCATCTGCCTTACTTATGATAGAAATATCATATTTTGTATCTGGGTGATCTATAAGAATAGAAATAATTTCGTGCGAAGTTGGCAACGAATAAAACAATTTATTAGCTTTCTGTGCTTCCAACGGCAATTGTGTTGTATCGATTAAATCTTCGTCTTCAATAGAGGAACGTCCCTGACTGGTACTTGTACACGATATACAACTAAATGAAAATAAAATACTTACAAAAGCAAAAATTAAAATTTTACTCATATCAACAATTTTTTTGTAATAATCCAACTGCAAATTTAACAATTTTTATATATTTTAGAAGTTTAATGCAACTTTTTTATAAAAAAAATTATTGAAATAAACATTTTTTTGTTTAACTTTGCCGATTATATAATGCCAATAGACACGAACCAACATTTTTTATGAAGCAGACAAAATATTCAAAAGAACTGAAAAACGCCCTGCTACTCGGACAACAAAAAGCCTTAGAATTAGGTAGTTTGGAAGTTTTTCCAGAACACCTATTCCTTGCAATAATATGCAGCAAGCGCACTATAGCATACAAATTGTACGGAGCTGGTATTGACCTGCAACGTCTCAACAGATATATAGAATATAAAATAAGAAAAGAACAAGCATTTAATATGTCTGGAATAAAAATTCCATTGTCAGATAAATCAAAACTTATATTAAAAAACGCAGAAAACGAAGCTGGTAACAACAATAACATTGTTTTACCAGAACACATTATTATTTCTATCTTGAAAGACAAGAAAAACATTATAACCAATATGTTTGAAGAAAAAAAAATAAACTACAACAATTTTTGGCAAATATGCCCGCTAAGCCCCACTTCGCAGGCTGATTTTGCAGGTAACGATGATGATGACGATGACGATGATGATGACGGAATGATACCGCCAAAGCAAAATCAAGGCAAAACAAATTCGTCATCTCCAATTTTAGACAACTTTGGTACCGATTTAACCAAAGCCGCTGAAGAAAATAGGCTCGACCCAATAGTCGGACGAACACAAGAAATTGAAAGATTGGTACAAATTTTAAGTCGTCGCAAAAAAAACAATCCTGTATTAATTGGAGAACCTGGCGTAGGCAAATCTGCAATAGCCGAAGGTTTAGCATTAAGAGTAGTAGAAAAAAAAGTATCAAGGGTATTGTATGACAAGAGAATTATTGCGCTCGATTTAACATCAATAGTGGCTGGCACAAAATATAGAGGTCAATTTGAAGAACGCATGAAATCGATACTCAACGAATTGTCGCACAACCCAAACATAATACTTTTTATCGACGAAATACACACAATAGTTGGTGCTGGTGGGGCAAGTGGCTCGCTTGATGCTTCTAACATACTTAAACCAGCCTTGGCTCGCGGAGAAATTCAATGCATTGGAGCTACAACTCTCGACGAATACCGCCAATATATAGAAAAAGATGGCGCATTAGAACGTAGGTTTCAAAAAATTATTGTAGAACCAACGTCTATAGAAGAAAGCATCGAAATATTGCACAACATTAAAGATAAATACGAGACTCATCACAATGTAAAATATACCGATGCCGCAATTGCTGCATGTGTAAAACTAACAGATCGTTACATCAGTGATAGACATCTTCCTGACAAGGCTATTGATGCACTTGATGAAGCAGGGTCTCGTGTACACATATCAAAAATAAAAGTACCACAACAAATAAGCGACTTGGAAAGCCAAATTGAACAAACCAAAGAAAAAAAGGTTGAAGCTGTAAAAAAACAAGACTTTGAAGTCGCGGCAAGTTATCGCGATAAAGAACAAGAACTTCAAAAAATGCTTGAACGAGCCAAAAACCAATGGGAACAAGATCTTGTTAAAAATCGCGAAACGGTTGACGAATCCAATGTTGAAGAAGTGGTGGCTATGATGACTGGTGTTCCTGTTGCTCGTATAGCACAAGCAGAAGGTCAACGCCTAAAAAATATGTACGAACAATTAAAAGAAAAAGTTGTTGGGCAAGATACCGCAATAGAAAAAATAGTAAAAGCTATTCAACGTAACCGAGCAGGATTAAAAGATCCTAATAAACCAATAGGAACATTCATATTTCTCGGACCAACAGGCGTGGGCAAAACACAACTTGCAAAAATACTCGCCGAATTTTTGTTCGACAACAAAGACGCATTAATACGTATCGACATGAGCGAGTATATGGAAAAATTCTCAGTATCTCGCCTTGTTGGAGCGCCTCCCGGATACGTTGGTTACGAAGAAGGCGGACAACTTACCGAAAAAGTACGTCGCAAACCATATTCGGTGGTTTTGCTCGATGAAATAGAAAAGGCTCATCCCGATGTGTTTAATCTTCTACTTCAAGTACTTGACGAAGGTAGACTAACCGACAGTTTGGGAAGAAAGGTGGATTTCAAAAACACCATTCTAATAATGACATCAAACATTGGTACACGCCAAATACAAGACTACGGACGTGGTGTAGGTTTTTCAAGCGAAGAAAACAGCGACGAAAACAATCGTTCTATAATAGAAAAAGCATTAAAAAAAGCATTTTCTCCAGAATTTCTCAACCGAATTGATGATGTAATAATGTTTAGCAATCTTACACGCGAAAACATTCACAAAATCATTGATATTGAATTGCTTGGACTATTTAAACGCGTTACCGATCTTGGCTATAACCTTACAATAACCGAAAAAGCCAAAGACTTTATCGCAGACAAAGGTTTTGACTCAAAATTTGGAGCTCGACCGCTAAAAAGAGCAATTCAAAAATACCTCGAAGACGAAATGGCATCTGTAATAATAGATTCAAAAATTGATTCGGGCGATAGCATTATTGTAGATTTAGACGATAACGAAAAAATAAAAGTTTCGGTAATCAAAAAAGAAGAAAATACTGAAACGAAAAATTAAAATTTCAAAAAATCAAGGAATTATCTCAAAACGGAATGTGTCGAAAAAAAAACAATAACAATCGGCAACAAATCTCCTTTTTAAGACAATTCCTTTTTTATTACTTATGAATTATGAATTACAAATATATAAACCTCGATTACATCGAAACCATATCGGAAGGCGACGCTGAAACAAAAATTCAACTTATAGAATTGTTTTTTGACCAAGTGGACGAAATATTACAAAAATTTAGCACAGCCCTTGAAAAAAATGATGTTCAACAAATTAGCACAACAGCACATTTAGCCAAATCGTCGGTTAAAGTAATGGGTATCAACAATATAGCAGAAAAAATGCTCGAACTCGAACAATCGGCAAAACAAAACATTAACCAAAACTCATACAAACAAATAATAGAATATTTTCGGCAAAACATTCCAGCCGCACTAAATGAACTCAGCCAAGAAATTGAACAACTAAAACAAAAATAAAATCAAACAATTTTAGGTGCTGAAAAAACTTTCAACTCGCGTTCATTACGCAATTGAAGATAATTTTTGTAAACATCATCACAATAAGTGCGATGAGTTATAGCATCGTCGTATGCTCCAATTGAAGCTAAAATAAGTTCACAAACCTCTCTAACAGCAAATTCTTCGCCACAACACGCAGTAACATAATCTGCTAAACCTTTGGTTTTTACATACTTATCAAACATTGGTGTAGCCTTACGCCTTACCATAAACCTAAGTCCGCAACAAGAGGCAAGCGAAAGGTCAAGCACATCGTCAAATATAAACGCTACTTGGTCGCCACTGACACCAAAAAATTCTTTAATACCATTAAACGCATCAATTTTATATTTAAAACCAAGACACATAAAATTTAGTTTTTCGCGACGAACAAACATCTCTGTCGATTTATTAAGTTGACCGCTTATTACACCAGCAAAAGGTATATTTCCAGTTTTAAGATGGTAGCCAAAACGAAACATATTTATACCCATTCCATCTACTTCTGAAAAATTGCTAAACACACCATCGCCCTTGACTCCCGAATTGAAAACTCCGTCCCAATCGAAAATCAACATTTTAATGTTGAATGCTTTTTTTATAATTTCGGATGGTGGCGTGATAAACTCGCCACCGCGTTCCGAAAAAAACATCAAATCTATAAGATTTTCCAATTAACTGAATTTTAAATAGTTTATTTTTTTATTTAGCACCGTTTTAACGGTAATGTAACAACAAATTTTGAACCTTTGCCAAGTTTAGAACATAGCGAAATTTTTCCTCCAAGAAGTTCTATTTGACGTTTTATTATCGCCAAACCAATACCAGCTCCATCATAAAACTTAGTAGCGGCAGCCTTTCTAAACTTTTCAAAAATAATTTTTTGATCTTCATCAGATATGCCTATGCCTGTATCAGAAACTTCAACTATAAGATTATCATCGTCAGATAAACTAACTCTCAATGTTACAGTACCTTTTTCTGTAAATTTTATGGCATTTTCAATCAAAATAGAAACTATCTGCTGTAAAAAAGACTCGTCTGAATAAATCAAAAGAGAATCCAAAACTATCTTATTGTCAAACAACAATTTTACATATTCTCGCTTTTCTGAATCATTATCAAGCAATTCGCAATTATAATCAAAAACATACTTCAACAACAACACCACATCAACAGGTTGCATATCAATTGTAGCATTGCCGCTTTCTAACTTACTTATATTTATAATGTTGTCAACTAAATTTAGCAAATATTTATTGCTTTTCTTTATATGTTCCGAAAATTCTACAGCAGACTTTTTATCAGTTTCTGGCAAAGCAATCAATTCAGAAAAACAAACAATAGCATTAAGTGGTGTGCGAATTTCGTGCGATAGGTTGTTGAGAAAAGCTGTTTTAAGTTTATTGGCATCCTCAGCCCTTTCCTTTGCAAGCTTCAATTCATTTTCTTGACGACGACAAAACTCTATTTGTTCTTTAAATTCACCGTTTGTTTCAAAAAGTGCCTTACTCCTATCAGATATTACTTCTTCAAGTTGATTACGGTAAATTTCAAGTTTCTTTTTCTGTACATAAAGATCTGCAAAAATCTTTACCTTACCAGTCAACACCTTAATATTGAATGGCTTAGGCAAAAAATCTACCGCACCACACTCAACAGCATGTTCTTGAAATTCTGTTACAGAATAAACTGCCGAAACAACAATAATTGGTAAAAATTCAGAATATTTTTCACCATGAATTTTACGAATAGTTTCAAAACCATCCATCCCTGGCATCTGAATATCTAAAATAACAAGTGCAAAATCGTTATGCTTAACAGCTTCTATAGCATCAAAACCGCTTGATGCCTTTACCGTAGCGATACCCGCTTCATCAAGCAACGCTTCTAACAACATCAAGTTGGCAGGCTCATCATCAACTATCAAAACTTTAGCTTGTATGTTTTCGGTATTAACTGTCATTTTATTGATTAATCACAAAGCACAAAACTTTACTCATTTTTGCAACTTTTATTCAAATATATAATACATTTTCTTTAAAGAAACTATCGTCTTTTTTGCATACACCTTGGCAACGGTAACATAACTTCATCACCTCTACCAAGTTCCATTCTACCTCGTATAGCATCAAAAAGCTCACCATTGTTGTCGGAAAAATATTCCCAAAACATTATTCCTCCAAGATTATTGGCCAAAACATAGTCTACCTTGGCTTTTACCGACTGCTTATCGTCATAAGTAATAAATGTTTTATTGAGATTGTTATATATATAAGGTGCGTGCGCCTTGCCATCCCAAAAACGTCGATAGTTCAAATCACTTTTCAATAAATCCATTATTTTCTTATACGAAATACTCCCCTCTCCTTTTCCTTTTTGATAAAGCCCATTGTTAGAATTATCAACATCAATCCACTTACGACCATAAAAAGCTGTTCCAATCACCAATTTTTCTCTCGGTATCTTACTCAAAATGTAATTGTTAACAATTCTATCAATCGAATAAACGTTTTGAGGCTTGGGGTTGGACGCAAAAATATTGGTATGATGCCCAGTATGTGCATTCCATTGACCTACAAAATCATAAGTCATCACAAAAAAATAATCAACAAGCGAAACAACTTTCTCTGGTTCAATATATCTAAGGTAAGCATCAAACGCACCAGAAGCAATTGTAAGCATATATTTACGTCCGTCCTTGTTAGATGCCTCATTAAGCGCAACTCTTAATTCGCTAAGCAAAGCAGTAAAATTTACCTTATCGGCTTGCCGCTCGTTTTTGGTCATACCCGGAAATTCCCAATCAACATCTATTCCATCAAAACCAAAATAGCGTACAAACCTTACCGCATCGTCAACAAAAACAGCACGGTGTTCGGGATTATGAGCCATCACAGAAAAATCTTCGGCTGTACCATATCCTCCCACCGATACCAAAACTCTCATATTTTGATAGCGTTTTTTTATTTTTCTAACCTGCATAAAATTCTCAGCATCGGTTTGATGCAAAAGTCCAATATGATTGTTATTTATTACAGTAAATGCAACATTTAATATATCAATTCCATCCAAATTTAAATTTTCTGCCAAAATTTTTCTATTACCAATATGCAAATACGCAGCAACAAGTGGATTTGGCAACGAACGCATTGAGGGCGGCGGAGAAAAATCTTCTCTCGGTGGCAATTCTGGATTTACAACGCAACCTACAAAAAAAAATGCAGCAAAAAATATTGGCAATATGCGATTTACAAAAAACATTTGAATCTTTATTTTTTAAAAAACCTTGCAAAATTAATAAAAAAAGTAGCAAAACTTTTTATTGCATTTAATTTTTTATCCACAATTCCTAGTAATTTTTATTAAAACTCATAAGGATTTATAATTAACATAAATACACAAAAAAGGGTTGACAGAAAAAACTATCAACCCCAAATATAAAATAATCAAGAACAATAATCTCTGAACTTTACTTTTTAAGTAAGTTTGCCATAGCTTTACCCATGTCTGCAGGTGATTCTACTACTGTTATTCCACATTCACGCATAATTTGCATTTTAGCAGCAGCAGTATCAGCTTTTCCACCAATAATGGCACCAGCATGCCCCATTCTACGACCTTTTGGAGCAGTTTGACCAGCTATAAAACCTACAACAGGCTTTGTACCGTGTTCTTTAATCCAATAAGCAGCATCTGTTTCCATGCTACCACCAATCTCACCAATCATTACAATACCCTTAGTTTCAGAATCTTCCATAAAAAGTTTTACAGCATCAAGAGTTGAAGTACCAATAATTGGATCGCCACCTATACCAATTGCAGTAGTTTGTCCCAATCCTGCTTTTGTTACTTGATCAACAGCCTCGTATGTCAACGTACCAGAACGCGAAACAATGCCTACACAACCTTTTTGAAAAATAAATCCGGGCATAATACCAATCTTAGCTTCACCAACAGTAAGAATTCCCGGACAATTTGGACCAATTAAACGGCAATCTTTATCTTTGAGATATTCTTTAACCTTTACCATGTCTTGTGTAGGTATGCCTTCGGTAATGCAGACAACCACTTTTATACCAGCCTCGGCAGCCTCCATAATTGAATCTGCAGCAAATGCTGGCGGTACAAAAATACAACTTACATTGGCACCTGTGGCCTTTACAGCCTCTTCCACAGTGTTGAAAACAGGACGGTCCAAGTGTATTTGTCCACCTTTTCCGGGGGTTACCCCACCAACTACATTAGTGCCATATTCTATCATCTGACCAGCGTGAAAAGTTCCTTCACTGCCAGTAAAACCTTGAACTATAACCTTCGAGTCTTTGTTTACAAGTATGCTCATTTAGATTTCGATTTTTTATTTTATCATGCTCCAAAATTAGCAATATTTTTTTATTCAACAAATTTTTAAACAATTATCAACGTAAATTTTTTTTTAATTTTTTTCATCACAAGTTTGTACCTTATATATAAAGGTGTTATACAACAAAAATAATACAAAGGCTTGAAATCCAAAACAATGACAATTTGTTATTAAAAATTAGCATTTTTTTTAACAAAACATTATTTTTTTCAAAAATAAAATTCTAAATTAGTGGATTGATATTTGCAATTATAAGCAATAAAAAGCCATAAATTTAAAATTTGGCTTAAATCATTAATGTATAAGGATTTAACAATAAATGAACGAATCTATTCTCAAAGCGTTGATGCAGATGTTTGCGATTGTGGCAACAGTAAACCGTAAAGGCGTTACCGATGAAGCCCGCACCATCGTGGAGTCTTACCTAAAACTGCAACTGAGCCAACAATTTGTTGATACGTATTTGAAGTTGTTTGACGAATATTATGAAGCACAAACTGGCGGAAAAGACAAAAACTCCGACACGAAGCAAAAAAAACGCAATTCGCTCAACTCCGTCAAAGTGTTGATGATTTGTAACGAAATTAACGAAACTCTCCAACAACGCGACAAAATAATTGTTGTAATAAGGTTGCTCGAATTTGTTGGCGAAAGCATAACCGACAAAGAACTCGACTTTATCAACACCGTTGCCGATACATTTAACATTTCGGGTCAAGAATATCACGACATAAAAGAATTTGTACTCTATTACAACGACGACCTCAAAGACAGAACTCAATTAATGATAATAGGTTCTGTTCCACCAGCCCTATCGTTTGCAGGCGCAAAATTCATTAAAGAAAAAAATATGCGCGGCCATCTCGAAATACTTAGGCTAAAAAGCAACAACATGCTGTTTTTTAAATATATAGGTGATGACAACGTATATCTCAACAATTCAAAAGTAATTCCAAACCGAACATATCTTTTTGGTAACGGTGGTGTAATTAAAACCCCAAAAATATCACCTGTATATTACAGCGATGTGGCTGGGCGTTTTATACAAGCAGAACAAACTGCAAAGATAGATTTTTTGGCAAAAGATATAGAATTTCGTTATCCAAAGTCGGAAAACGGGCTACACAAATTCTCTTTTTGCGAACAATCGGGCAACCTTATAGGAATAATGGGTGGCTCTGGCGTTGGTAAATCCACACTTTTAAACTTATTTATCGGCAACTATCCCCTAAATGGTGGAAAAATAACAATCAACGGATACGATTATACCAACGATAAAGAAAAACTAAAAGGTGTAATAGGTTACGTTCCGCAAGACGACCTACTAATGGAAGAACTTACAGTGTTTCAAAACCTTTATTTCAATGCCAAACTATGTTTTTCTAATTTTAGCGAAGAACGAATAATACACACCGTAATAAAAATACTCGTAGAACTCGACCTCAACGAAATTCGCGATTTAAAAGTTGGAGACCCACTCAACAAATACATCAGCGGTGGACAAAGAAAAAGACTTAACATTGCCCTCGAACTGATGAGAGAACCTTCTATTCTCATTGCAGACGAACCAACATCTGGACTTAGTTCTGCCGACAGCGAAATGGTTATGAGCCTATTTAAAGAGCAAACCATCAAAGGTAAACTCGTAATAGTAAACATCCACCAACCATCAAGCGATATATACAAAATGTTCGACAAAATACTCGTTATGGATCGCGGCGGATACCCAGTTTATTATGGCAACCCACTTGACGCAATAGTTTACTTTAAAACAGCAAGCGGCAACGTATCGGCAGAAGAAAGTGAATGTCCAACATGTGGCAACGTTAACCCAGAACAAGTTTTGGAACTATTGGAAGCCAAAATGGTTAACGAATATGGCAAACTTACTCGCGATAGAAAAATATCACCTAAAGAATGGTATCAGCTTTATAATCAAAACATTGTCCCTAAATACGAAAAAAAGATTGAAGAACATACTAACCAAAAAACAGAACTTCCCAAAAATCACTTCAATGTACCCTCAAAGCCAAAACAATTTAAAATATTTGCATGGCGAAATATACTAACAAAAATTGCCGATAGACAATACATCTTTATCAACTTATTGGAATCGCCAGTGCTTGCATTTATATTGGCATACTTTATAAAATACTTTAGCGGTACACCCTTTGACTCTAACGCATACGTTTTTGCCAACAACGAAAACATCCCTGCATACTTGTTTATGTGCGTTATTTGCGCATTGTTTATTGGTCTAACCGTCAGCGCAGAAGAAATTATACGCGACCGTAAAATACTCAACCGAGAACGATTCCTAAATCTAAGCCGAACAAGTTACATAAACTCCAAGGTAGCTGTATTATTTTTAATATCAGCCATCCAAACATTATCATTTGTTGTAGTAGGTAATTACGTTTTGGAAATAAAAGGAATGAATCTAAGATATTGGTTAATACTATTTACCACCTCGGCAGTTGCCAACATGATAGGGCTAAACATATCATCGGCACTAAAATCGGTGGTTAACATATATATAACCATACCTTTTATAATAGTACCACAATTGCTATTTAGCGGTGTTCTTGTAAGTTTCAACAAACTACACAAAAACGTAGCAAATGCTGAATATGTGCCAATTGTAGGCGACATGATGCCTGCTCGTTGGGCTTTTGAAGCATTAGCAGTAACGCAATTTCGCGACAACGAATATTACAAAAACTTTTTTACTGCCGATCAAGAAGTTAGTCTAAACAACTACTATTCGGTTTTCTTAATTCCAAAGATAGAAAATCGACTCGAACTTGCAAAACGCTCGTACAAACTTAACGAACACATGGACAAAGCTAAATCTGATGTTGTTTTAATAAAAAACATGTTAGCAGAAATGCCAACTGCCGATGGAAGATACTTTGAACACATTGACCAACTCGCACCCGAAAATTTCAACGACAATATTGCTTCCGAAATATCAGAATTTCTTCAAGATTTAAAAGCAGAATACGAAAATGCTGAATATTACGCCAACGAAGAAAAAGACAAAGTATATGCACAAATGCTTGAAAAATATGGAGATAGGCGTGATGTAATAAAACTTCAAGCCCAATACCACAACAAACGTCTTGAAGAAATGCTTACCAACAAAAACGAATTAGAAAAAGTTATTGAATCAAATGGAAAACTTATACAAATAAAAGATCCAGTATTTCAAATTCCTAAATTTAATAACGGACGTGCTCATTTTTATGCACCAGTTAAATGCCTTTTTGGACAAAAAATAGACACTTATTGGTTTAACATTTGTTTTATTTGGTTTACAACACTTTTGTTTTATATTGCATTGAAATTCGATTTGCTAAAAAAACTTCTCAACGCAACAGAAAAAATTCAAAATTCAAAATTATTGAAACCAATCAACAAATTTTTCAACAAATAAACTCTAAAAAAACGCGAAACAAACATAGCATTGTTTCGCGCTTTTTTTTACATTTATAATTTACCCCAAATTTATTGTTTTCCGAAATAATATCTGCCTTGACTTTGAGTAATATCACCAAATTGTATCGCCAATTTAGGACAACGATGAATACACGAAAGACATTTAACACAACGTCCAAGCCATTTTGGGTGTCCATCATTTAATATTATGTTTTTTTGAGGACAAACTTTCTCACAAAGTCCACACGAAATACAATTTTCATCGGTAAAAAACTTTTTGTCACCAAGCATAAATTTCATAAACAGCGGATAAAGGATAGCACCTTTAAGAAAAGGTTTAGTTCCAACAATATAGTTATCCAATTTACAATCCGTTTTAATATCAGCAACAATTCTCTCAATTTCTGGCTTAGCTGCCCTTAGTTTCTTATTTTTAAGTTCCTCACTATCAATGCCAAACCCCTTTAAAACAATATAAGTATTTGGCATCTGCACACAATAAACATTAGAAACACCAATATTTTTCTTTTTCAACAGGTTTACAATCTGTTCGCGCGCCCTACCACAAGTATCGCCACAAGTAAAAACAGCAATTACCTTTTGCCCCGTAAAATCTTTTAATTCAAGATTTTTTACAAACTGTTTCATCGGCAACGACATTCCCCACGAATGAACTGGCGATACAAAAACAAGAGTTTCTCCCTTGGGCAACGAAACATTAATACATTGCCCCGAAGAATATAATTCATAATAATTTGCAATATCAAAAGCCTCTAATTCAAGCATTTTTGCCAATTCAAAGGCTACAAAACGAGAATTTCCTGTTCCCGAAAAATAAAATACCATAATTTACTTTTTCAATTGTCTATTAACTTCAACTTTTTGGATAATTTAAACAATACAACAACACCTACAACTCCAACCAAAAACAATAACATAGCTGGAATAAATTTTAGATAAACCAAAAATCCACCAGCAAAAAGCAACGCATAAACCGTTAAAATGCCAACAAACACACACAACAATTGCACAGGCATTTGCCAATGTAAAGCATTAACTTTCAAAAGATTGTCATCACCATATTGTTGTAAAAAATATTTCCAACCCGGACCACCTGGTTTTGTAAGCGAATAAAATTCCATAAGAGTTTTTTTGTCTTCTGGTCTTGATAAATACACAGTTGCCAACCAAACCACCGATACAACAGCAATGGTTATCAACAAACGCATTGTAGAATGGTCGAAAACACCACACGCTAAACAACCATCTGGAACTACAAAAACCATAACAACCGACATAACAAAAGCCGCCGCCATAGCTGCTATTTCCGTAGCAGCATTAATCCGCCACCAAAACCACCTCAAAAGATAAACAGCACCCGTACCCGCACCACTAAGTAACAATATATCAAATGCTTGAGTGGCATTATCCATAATAGTTAATGAAACTAAACCGCCCGAAAATGCTAATAATATAGTACAAATAACCGCCACTTTTTTTAATTTTTTCCCATCGGCATTTTTATCTACAAAACGCTTGTAAAAATCGTTAACAAGATAAGACGCACCCCAATTGAGATGTGTGGCTATTGTGCTAAGGTAAGCCGCAATAAGCGAGGCGATTATTAATCCCAACAATCCTGATGGCATTTTTGTCATCATCATAGGATAAGCTGCATCGTTTTTAAGATACTTTGCATCAGCGTTGGGAAATGCCTCATGCAACGATGTTAGACCTTCTTTTTGAAAATGCAATTTTACAATCTTATCGCGCAATTGAGTTGGAACTTCCTCAGTTTCAAAATTTTGCAAAACTTTATTGTAATATGGCAAAATTTGAGGATCGTTTAGTTGGCTTTCGGCATCCAATCGCGCCGATTGACTATCGGGCTTAAAAACAACAAGCGAAACCAACGCCACCAAAATCCATGGCCATGGTCTTAGCGCATAATGCGCAAAATTAAAAAACAAATTGGCTGCCACAGCATTTTTTTCATCCTTTGCCGACAGCATTTTTTGGCACATATAGCCTCCCCCTCCCGGCTCACTTCCAGGATACCATACCGACCACCATTGAACTGCCACTGGAATTATCAACAACGGCACAAATACCGATGGATTAGTAAAATCTGGTACAAAACTTAACTTATCTTGTATTTCTGGATTGTTTACAAGCCCTTCAAGCCCTCCAACATTTGGAAGCTGTAACGCTGCCACTGCCGCCGCAATTGCTCCTGCCATGGCAATAATATACTGAAAAAAATCTGCCCAAACAACACCCCGAAAACCTCCCAAGGTGGTATAAACAAGCGCAACAGACATTCCTACAAGTACTGTGTGGAGCGGTCGCACGCCAAACATTACCGAACCTATTTTTATGGCGGCAAGTGTTACCGAACCAAGTATCAACGTATTGAAAAAAAAGCCAAGGTAAACCGATCGAAATCCACGCAAAAAAGATGCTGTTTTTCCCGAATAACGCTTTTCGTAAAACTCCAAGTCGGTTACAATACCCGTTCTGCGCCAAAGCCTTGCAAAAATAAATACTGTTGTCATTCCTGTTATAAGAAAAGCCCACCATGCCCAATTTTTTGCAACGCCCGACTCTCTTACCATTCCTGTTACAAGATTGGGTGTATCGGCCGAAAATGTACACGCCACCATACTCACTCCAAGTAGCCACCATGGCATCTTACGACCACCAAGAAAATAATCTACCATATCTGCCTTGGATTTACCTGCGGCTATCTTGGCTATGGCTACCAATACAAGAAAAAAAAATACTATTATTGCAATATCTGCAAACGAAAGATTTATCGACATTTATTTAATCTTTTTGTTAAAAACATTGGCAAAAATAATACAAAAAATCAATAACAAAATTTTAACAACACAATAAATTAGCCTCATAAATTAAAACGCCAACCGACATTTTTTCTTAAAAAAATACACCGTAGCCACGCCACAAACCACTGCTGACAACAAATCGGCTATCGGTTGACATAAAATAATGCCATCTATTCCATAAAAATATGGCAACGCAATTATTAATGGTATGTAAAAAATCCCTTGTCGGGTAAGCGAAGTAAACGAAGCCAAAGCTTTATGACCCGTGGTTTGTAACAACATGTTAGCCAAAATAACTACCGCAAAAAATGGCATACTAAAACTTAGATACCTTAAAGCGCGCGACCCAATTTGTATTACTACAGGACTATCACCTCTAAAACTTCCAACAATATCAGTTGCAAACAAACTGCATACCACCGCCCCAACCGTCAAAATGCAAACACATACCATAAGCGAAAATCTATAACATTGCCATACACGATTATAGTTTTTTGCACCATAGGCATAGCCAACAACAGGTTGAAATCCTTGTCCAAAACCTCCAACAAGGCTACCAACCAAAAAATTAATACGCCCAACCACCGACATTGCTGCAACTGCCGAATCGCCATAAATACCAGCCGCACGATTGAGCAATACTGTGGCTGCGGCGTTGCATCCCTGACGTATCAACGAAGGCAATCCCGTAGATAAAATCATCAAATAAACGCCAAGATTTTTACTTATATATTTTGTTCTAAATTTAACAACACTCCTCTCGCTACACAAAAAAACAAACATTATTAAAAAACTAAGTGCCTGACAAATTATTGTTGATAACGCTGCACCTGCAATGCCAAGGTTAAAAACAAAAATAAAAAGCGGGTCGAGAAAAATATTGAGTATTGCACCAGAAACAACGCCTACCATGCTAAAAAAAGCCTTACCTTGGCTACGCAATAGATTGTTAAGAACAAAAGATGTACAAGCAAAAGGCGCACCCAAGAACAAAATACGAGAATATTCTTGTGCAAATGGCAAAATAGTTTGGGTACTTCCCAACAAAGACAGCAATTGCCGATTAAACAACACTCCAAAACACGTCAACATCAATCCTCCAACCATAGCCATCACAATGGCAGAAGATGCCATAATGCAAGATTTAAATACATGACGGCGACCAAGAAAACGCGAAATATTGCTCGCTGCACCCATTCCAATCCAAAAACCAACCGCTTGTAACATTGCCGTTACAGCAAGACAAACACCAGTTGCCCCTGTTGCACTATCGCCAAGCTGCGATACAAACCACGTATCTGCTGTATTATAAATAGCACCAGTAACCATACTCAACATCGACGGAGCAGCAAGCCGTGGAATAAGCCTTTCTACTGGTGTAAGCGTCATTATTTCATATTGGCTTTTCATGGCGCAAAATTACAAAAAAACACCAAATAACAATTCATTTTTTGCTTATAATCCAACAATTGTTAACAAATGATACTAAGCAACATAAACAAAAAGTTTAATAATTTAGTTTTATCTTAACATAAAATAACTTAAAAATTAGTATCTTGCGCCGCTAAAAAAATAATAGCCAACAAAAAATATTAAATTTTTATAAACAATATATACAAAAAAAATGAGAAAAATCTTTATATTAACAGCAGTATTAGCATTGTTTGCCAATACAGTAATGGCGCAATTTGGCGTTAGGGCTGGTATTAACATAGCAACCCTCGGCAAAGACCTCGACAACACAGACCCTCAAATAGGTTACAATGTTGGACTAATTTACGACATTAACCTAACTGGCGCACTTTATCTTCAACCAGGAGTTTTTCTTAACATGAAAGGCGGAAAAATAGAACAAAAAACTGGCGTAGCAATCTATGGAGAAGATTTTTCTTCATCAGAAATCAACGCAAAACTCAACTACTTAGAAATTCCAATTGATTTTAAACTTAAAGTAGATGCATCAATTTTTAAATTCGACATTTTTGCAGGTCCATTTATTTCTTACGGACTTTTTGGAAAAACAGAAGTAGAAGGAAGCCTACTAAATTTAGCAACTTGGAAAGAAGAATACAACTCGTTTAAAGACAATGGTTTCAAAAATTTCGACTGGGGATTTCAATTTGGTGCTGGTTGGTATTATGGCGAACACCTTTACATCGGTGCTGGCTACGACTTAGGACTACAAAACATATCAGAACTTAAAGAAAAACTCAACGGCGATAAATTCAAAGGCACAACTGGCACATTTATCGTTTGGTTAGGTTATAGCTTTTAACAAACAACAATAAATACAAAATAAAAAACAGTAAAAAAACATGAAAAAGATTTTAACAATTGCGGTAATGACAATAGTTTTTGCCGCCAACGGATTTGCTCAAGACTACACTTTAGGTGTTCGTGTTGGAATGAACGTAGCAAATATCTTGGGAGACTTCAGCGATGCTGATTATAGCGCAAAACTCGGATTAAAAGCAGGTATAGTAGGTTGTTTCAACCTTGACGGCGACTTTTATCTCGAACCTGGCATTTATTTTGCTCCCAAAGGTGCCAAAAAAGAATATAAAGATATTGCGGGTAACAATATCAAAGATATTTACAATCTCAACTATTTAGAAATTCCCGTTAACGCTGTTTATAAATACGAAATCAATAGCAATCTTACCGTAAGAGGTTTTGCTGGTCCATATTTCGGGTTTGGAATGTTTGGAAGACACAAATATGAAGTAAACGGAAGTGCAAAAGATAAAGATGGCGGCAAAAAGCAAAAAGCCTTCAGCAGCAAAGCTACAGAATGTAATTATCAACAATTCGATTTTGGAATGAATATCGGTGGTGGATTGGAATTTAGCGTATGTTATCTTGGCATACAATATGGAATGGGTTTTCTGAATTTTAATTCTAAAAACGACAAAGATTACAAAATGCGCAATGGCGTATTTGCAGTTGAATTTGGAGTTAATTTCTAACCTAAACTAAAAGTTTAAACATACAAAACAGCCACGCTGGGTTTCAGGTGGCTGTTTTTGTTTATCTAAACTAAAAGTTTAAATCCAATACAATACGCTAAATTTGAATAATATTGTTTCTAATAGCAAACTTTATTAAATCGACACTCGATTTTAAATTAAGCTTTTGCATAATGTGGTTTTTGTGAGTTTCCACCGTTCTAACGCTAATAAAAAGTTTATCAGCAATTTCTTGGTTGCTCATTCCCTCGCCCCAATGCTTTAAAATTTCTATTTGGCGGCTACTCAACGCCGTAGATTCATCGTTGTAGTCGTCGGCTGCGGAAGTATTACCTTTTATGTTGTCGGCATAGCGACTAAGCAAAATACGAGTAATGCTATCACTATAAAAATCGTGTCCACCCCTAATTGTGTAAATGGCTTGAATAAGATCCGAAATATCTGAATCTACTGTCAAAAAACCTTTTGCACCCGCTTTTATAGCTTTCAACACCATGTCGTCGCGTCCAGAATCAGACATTATCAAAACAGATGTCTTGGGATATTTCATCTTAACAGAAATAATTGTGTCAAGATCATTGTGCGTTATTTCCAAAACATTTATTATCAAAATATTAACTGTTCTGTTGGCCATTTTTTCAAAAAGAGCATCCTTGGTACTTACCGCCAAAGCCACATTTATCTCAGAATTGGCTGCAAAATAATGTTCCAAACATTGCAAAATCAGTTTGTGTCTGTTGTAAATGCCAATGTAAATCATGTTTGTGTTTGTTTGTTGAATTATATTTATTGCAAAAATAAAAAATTTAGCATTGATTTTTAATAACAAATAAAAATTTTTCGTTATTTTTACAACGTGAATTTTAGAGATTTAAACATCAACCGACATAAATAAAACAAATAAAACTATGAAAAAACATATAAAATTAACATTAATAGCAGCCATTGTAGCCATAGTTGGCATGATAGGTTGCATTGATAACGTTGACATTAACGAACCAGAAATAACCATCACCCCAAGTGATAGTGCTGGATTTGTATATTTTTCGTGGCGCGAACCAATAACATTTACCGCAAAAATAAAAAGTGAAGGCGATCTCAATTCTGCTTACCTGTTTAGTATCCCAGCCTTATGGCGCGACTCTGTGGTTTTTGACAAATACACCCACGAAACCTCAGTAACATTTAAACAACTTGAAATAGGTCGTGGATATAGTGGACTACCCAAAGATAGCATATACTACATTCATTTTGTTGCACAGGCAGGCGCACTAAAAAAAGAAATAATCCAACGCGCAAAATATCATTTTAATTACCCAGAAACCGATACATTTGAAATAACTGTTTCAAAAAGTCCTCTCAACGGACAGTGTTTCATCGACATAGAAAAACACGTAGCCTACGGTTGGAACGATTTTTACACACAAAACTACCATTGCGACCTTGTATTTTTTTATGAACGTGGCAACACCGACGAACGAAAATCGCTTAAAAATCCTCCATATATGATTACAGATTACGGTTTTGTAAGCCCCGATGCCGAATACCTCAGCGGCAAAGACTCATTGATGTGGCAAACTACAAGCGGCTATCTTTACTTCATAAGTTATGGTGCAATTGATTATACCAATGTGGCAGAAACCCAACGAAATACAGAAATTGGACTTATTTCACGAACTCTTACTCTATATACCGAAGACGATCAACCATATCAACAAAGTTTATCTTGGGAACTACTTACCGACAAAATCATCGACGACCTTAAAGATCAAGGCGGTTGGAACTCCACATTCCTTGGCAACGAACAGATGGGCAACGGTGTTTCTAACATACAGAAAAAACAACTTTACGCTGTTAAACTATACAATGGAAGAATGGCTATTATCTACATTGACGACACCGACAACTCTGGTGGAATGGAAGATATAAAATACAAACTAAAAATAAGATACCAATTAACTGATTAACAAATTATTAAACCAAATAAATTGACCAAAAGAATAAGCATAAACCCATTTCTTTTGGTCATTTTTATTATCAACAATACGCATCTTTTTAAAACATTTTTTTCGATACTAAGCGATAAGAAGTACAAAAATTGATCGCCGTGCATTTTGTTCCCAACGACCAATTTTTAGAATTTTATGTTTTTTTAAATCTACGCTACTTGTTGTTACCGTTATTGCCAGATTTTTGTTGGTTGCAATGACCACCATTTTGATGATGACCATCACCGCCACGAGGTTGCTGTGGATGTTGATGATGACCATGTCCTTTTCCAAAATGACTACCACGTTTGTCAAACGCAAGACGTTGTTCTTCTGTTAGCACTTTACGAATATCCTGAATAGAAGCTTCTTTTATCTTTTGTTTTTCAATACGGAGTTTACCAATTTCTTCCACAGTAGAGTTAATCTGCCCCATATCAGGCTTTTCGGCTGTGCGCAAAGTATTGAGATGTGCCTTTTTTTCTTTCAACTGATTGTCGATAGGCATAAGTTTTTTCTCTTCGCTAATTTTTATATCCTTAAGTTGTTTTTTTTGGGCATCAGTCAATGCCATTTCTGTAGGAAAATTGCAGCAACTTCCTTGCTGTCTTTCTTGTGCCGAAGCCGTTAAAGATCCAAAACTTAGCATTGCTGCAAGCGATAGTAATAATAAACTTTTTTTCATAGTTTTTATAATTAACAATTAAACATTTTTATCAATTAAACGTCAAGACAATAATCATAGTTTAATACATAAAGTAATAAAAAAAGTTAAAGGCTGTTCCAAAATGTTAAAAAGAATAATTGTAAAAAGTTTTTTTGCAAACAAAAAAATATTTTAAATTCGCACCTATAACAAATAAAAATCAAAAAAACAATCAAATAATCGAAAAATGAAAGAACTTAAAGGAACAAAGACAGAGCAGAACCTCATGGAGGCGTTTGCAGGCGAAAGTCAAGCTCGTAACAAGTACACTTACTATGCGTCAAAAGCCAAGAAAGACGGCTATGTGCAAATTGCTTCGCTTTTTGAAGAAACAGCAAATCAAGAAAAAGAACACGCCAAAATTTGGTTCAAGTTGCTCCACGGTGGCAAGGTTGCCGACACACTCGCAAACCTCATTGATGCTGCAAATGGAGAAAATCAAGAGTGGACTGATATGTATCCGCGTATGGCAAAAGAAGCTCGCGAGGAGGGATTCAACGAGATTGCAGACCTTTTTGAGGGCGTTGCAGCCATTGAGAAAGAGCATGAAGAACGTTATCGCAAACTTCTGAAGAACATCGAAGACAAAATAGTGTTCTCTCGCGAGGGCGACTGCATCTGGCAGTGTTCTAATTGTGGACACATAGTTGTCGGCAAATCTGCACCCGAAAAATGTCCCGTTTGCGACCATCCGCAGGCATATTTCCAACTCAAAGCGGAAAATTACTAAAATCTAATGGCTTGCCGAGATGTACAGAACATTTTGGCAAGCCATTAATTTTTAAACAGAACAACTTTCAAAACTATATTTCTACAATCTGTTCTGGTGTCAGTCCTGTATACTTTGCAATTTTTTCAATAGGTTCGCCATCGGCAATCATCATCCGAGCCATGTCGAGTTTGGCTTGGCTAAAACCTTGAATTTTGCCTTTTTCGATGCCTTTTTTCTCGGCGGCTTCCATGCCGTTGGCGATGTCCCAAAGGTTTTTGAGGCTTTCTTCGTAGGCATTGTACTCTTCGGGAGTGTAGGATGCGATTTCCGCTTGCTCGAACAGGCGTTTGAAAACCCTTTCTTGCAACTCTTTCGGGCGTTCAAGGAGTCGCGTAAGGTTTTGAAGCACAAAGAGCCATTTTTCATACAGCGTCTTACATTCCCCTATCGACTTCTTGAACTTGGGCATCTCTAAGTATATGAAAACCAACTTGTCGGAGAATACTTTGTTGGTCTTTATGTTTTTGAGCATCACGCAGTGTAGGAGGTCGTCTTCGGAGATTTCTTCAACGATTTCTTTTGTGGACTCTCCGCCAACGTTTTTCTTTTCCTTTTCTTTGAATGTGAAATTGAGGAGGTTGACAGAATAGAGCCGTTGAAGTTGGAAATTCCAACGTCCTTCCTCAGTGGAGTCTTTGTGAGCCATGTTTTGGATTGAGAACGTGGAATAATAAATCGTCCTGTCGATGAAAAACTCCTGAAAAACGTTCTGCATTTCAAGATGGAACTTTGTGCCTTTCTCGGTTTCGCACAAAACGTCGAAAACTGCTTTCCGATCATACGGCGAGCGTCCAAGTTGTTCTGGGTTAAGGTACTTGACATCAAGGATATGGTCGTCAGGCAACTGTTTAGCCTCCTCAAAAAGTGCGTTGAGAAAGCCAATCAACAGTTCCTTGTTGAGTTCCGAGCCAAAAAGTTTCTTGAAACCAAAGTCGGTGTATGGATTGATGTACTTCGACATAATGCTGCGCTTTTTTTGTTCGAGGCAAAGATAATGTTTTTTGTGCGGAGATGCAAAAAATTGTTACGCTTCATGCGCGTAGTTTTGATAATTGCCGAGGATTTGCTCGACATGAATCACCTTAGGACAAATAATACTACTCATCGAAAACAAGAGGCAACTTTAATTGTTTTGTCCATTGAAACGAATCAGTTCTTCCATTTTGTTTTATTGCTTGCAACAATAGTCTCAAACTTTCAAATACAGGATATGGATAATCGATATGAGCATGCGAATAATACAAGATATTTATACCGTGTTTTTTGCACAATTCTCTTTTGACTTGATCTCGTTCTATTGTCAGTTTATAAAAATCTTCACCGCCAAATAAATCTGTCGGTGAAAAATGTTGACCTCCTTGACATTCGATTGCTACACTATACTCAGGTAAAAAGAAATCCAAAAACATTTTTTTATTATACCGTAACCATTCAAAAGTTTTTTCCTGTTCAAAAAATATATTATTTTTCAACAAGAATTGTCTTACTTCACCTTCCATATTACTTTGAGGACAAGTAGGACATCCTGCACCAAATAAATGATTATTAGGTGTTTGCCAAAATTCACCGTGTTCTTTACAAATGATGCAAACTTTTGTTGACGTATTTACATAATTTACCTTTGAATAGTCATATTTATTTTGATGTACCTTTTGGGCTTTTTCTATAAATTCTTCATTTGTAAGACGTTTGCTTCCCCCACATATAGGGCAATCGTATCCTCTATAATGAACCTTTGCTCGCTGTTCAAATTCTCCATGTTCAGGGCAAATGATTGTTACAAAATCATCTAAATCGTCAAAATGAACCTTTGAGTAATCATATTTGCCGTTATGAGTCTCAGCGCATCTTTCCCAAAATATGGGAAGTGTAATACGAAGTGTTCCACTACAAGTAGGGCATCCTGCACCATTTAAATGACTATTCGGGGACTGCCAAAATTCTCCATGAGTGGGACATATTATACACACATTATTTTTTAGACCATCATATTCAACCTTAAAATAATCATATTTATCTCCGTGAACATTTCTTGCCATTTTTATAAATTCATCATTTGTATGTTTAGGGGTTCCGAAGCAACCCGGACAACGATGACCTCGTAAATGATTATTAGGCGACATCCACCATTCGCCATGTTCAGGACAATTTATACAGACCTTTTCTTTATTTCCCTTGTATTCGACTTTTGAATAATCATATCTGTTTCCATATATTTCTCTTGCTTTTTTTATAAATTCTTCAGTGTTTGATTTCGGAGTCCCAAAACACAATGGGCAGCCACTTTTAAGGTGAATAGAGGCTTTTTGTTTGAAATCGCCGTGAATTGGACAAACGATTGTTACGTCCTTATCCAAACCTTTATAATCTACCTTTGAATAATCGTATCTTCCTTTATGCCTTTCAGTCGCACGCGCAATAAACACTTCTCGTGTAATTCGCTGTCGTCCACTGCATGTTGGACACTTATGTCCATTAAGAAAATTATGCGGTGTAGTCCAATAATCTCCATGTTCAGGACAAACAATGCATACTTTGGAGGAAGTATTCACATACTGAACTTTAGAATAGTCGTATTTGTCGCCATACAACTGGTTTGCGCGGCTAATAAACTCATCTTTGGATACTTTTTTCATTTTTTACTTCAATGGTGCATACTTAATTTCGAAAATGATTCGACTATCACGTTTTTGATTCCATTGAACGTGATAGACATCCCCGTCAAATTGATCCATCAAAATGAATGTCCAATTATTGGATGTCGGGTATAACTCGAAACGCCCATTTACATAAACACTGTCGGCGATAGCTTTCGCGGGTTTGCCCAAATAGACTTCCATATCGTCGCCATCTGTGGAATACTGAACTTGTGTTATCTCTCCGCTTTTTGTATCAAGTTTCAGAAATGTCCACATATTGAATGTCGGGTAAAGTTTGAACCTGACTTGAGAGTTAACCGTGTGGTTGACTTCTTTGAACTGGTATTGCTCTTGGGCGGTCGTAGTCAAAGCTACCAGACAGATAAAAAGTGTTGTTAAAAATGTTTTCATTTTATCGCTCCAATTTGGTGTAATTCGTTTAAATGTTCAACATATCGGTCATAGTATTTCAATTCTTCTTCTTTGATAGCAATTTTTTGTGTTTTCGAAAGCATATCTGTGGATATGAACGTTTTATATTCGTTAACTGCCACTTCATTAGCCTTGCCCTTTTCAAAAGGCATATCAGGTGGCTGGCAGATACTTCGCTGTCCCAAACAGATTCCTTCATTTGTGTAAAACACAGTGGAAAAATATCCATATTTTTCTTTCCAATCTTTAATGATGTCATCATTTATTTCCAAAAGATTCAGACGAGTCAACCTTGTAAAATACTTCCCGATGACATCTTCGATTTGTAAACTTTCTTCTTTCAAACGTCTTTCCTTGTAACGTTCAAAAAAATGACCGCCATAGATGTTTAACACAGGCGCAGCGAGACAACGTTTGTTTTCCTTGTCAATATTGTAACCAAAACCAAACTCTATATAATACTTTTTGTTTTCCAAACAGCATTTTGCTATAAGTTTGTTTTGAATTTTGTCATTCCTATTTTGTTGATGATAGAACAACAGATATTCTGCAGCGGAAGATGTGTGTTTGTATTCCTCAGAATAGTATTTGGGAAATAAAACCATTTTTGCAAAAATCTTTTCAACCTTTGGTAGCGTTCTATTCATCCAATAAGTGATTTTCGGTCTATCGGACAAAATGTGGTTGAATATGTCAACAGGATTCATCGAATAAGTAAACATAATTACTCCTCCTTTGCATTTATTTTGAAGAATTGGTTTGATATAGTTGTTTGCCTTTGGACTTTTGAATCGTTAGATTAAAAAACACTCCACCGTTTTTTTGCGGAGTGTTTTTTATTATTTGCAATTCTCAACTTTCAATTTACTTCCTTTCCACTGCCACTTTCTCAATCTCCAATCCCTTTTTATACGCTTCGATGTACTTGTTGAAGCCTTCGACTTCTTCGGGTGTGGGGGCGATTTCGGTGCCGGTGTTGCCGGCGAAGACTTTCGATTCGAGCCAGTCGGCAAGGTTGAGGCGGTCGGGGTTGTTGACTACGTAGGCAGCCAAGAGTGCTATGCCCCATGCGCCGCCTTCGCCAGCCGTTTCCATTACAGAGATGGGCGAATTGAGGGCGGCGGCAAGGAACCTCTGCCCTACCCCTTTGGTCTTGAAGAGTCCGCCGTGGCCTGTGATGCGGTCAATTTTAACGTGCTCTTCTTTGATAAGGATGTCGTTGCCGATTTTCAATACGCTGATTGAGCCGTAGAGGTGTACGCGCATGAAGTTGGCAAGGTTGAACTTGTCGTTGGCGCTGCGGACAAACATCGGACGGCCTTCTGCCAAGCCTGTTACGGGTTCGCCCGAAATGTAGTTGTACGAAAGCAAACCGCCACAGTCGGTGTCGCCGTTGAGAGCGTTGGTGTAGAGGGTGTCGTAGAGTTGGTGCATGTCAACTTTCTGACCCGTCAACTCCATGAACTCCTTGAAGAGGTTTACCCAAGCGTTGAGGTCGGATGTGCAGTTGTTGCAGTGAACCATTGCAACGAGCGAGCCGTCGGGGGTTGTTACCATATCGATTGCCTCGTAGGGTTTGGAAAGTTCCTTGTCGAGGACAATCATCGAGAACGATGATGTGCCTGCGCTGACGTTGCCGGTGCGCTGTTTAACAGCGTTGGTAGCTGCCATTCCTGTGCCTGCGTCGCCCTCGGGAGGACAGAATGGAATGCCGGCTTGGAGGTTGCCTGATACGTCGAGGAGTTTTGCGCCTTGCTGTGTGAGTTTGCCAGCGTCTTGTCCTGCAACGAGTACTTTCGGGAAGATGTCTAACAACTTGAAGCCCAGTTTGTAAGGCTCGATGAGTTTGTCGAATTTCTCCACCATCTTGGCATCGTAGGTCTTGGTGTAGGGATCAACGGGAATCATACCCGAAGCGTCGCCCACGCCGAGCACCTTTTCGCCGGTGAGTTGCCAATGGATGTAGCCCGCGAGGGTGGTTTGGAACTTGATGTCTTTGACGTGGCTCTCGCGGTTCAAGATGCACTGATAGAGGTGCGAAATCGACCAACGGAGCGGAATGTTATAGACAAAGAGTTCAGAGAGTTCCTTGGCGGCCTGTGCGGTGTTGGTGTTGCGCCAGGTGCGGAAAGGCACGAGGATTTGGTCGTTGGCGTCAAAAGCCATATAGCCGTGCATCATTGCCGAGATGCCGATGGCTGCGAGGTTTTTGATTTCTACGCCGTATTGTTTCTTAACGTCGGCACGGAGGTCTTGGTAACAGTCTTGAAGACCTTTCCAGATGATGTCTTGGCTGTAAGTCCACAGACCGTCAACGAGTTGGTTTTCCCAGCCGAAACTGCCTTGTGCAATTGGCTTGTTGTCGCCGTCGATAAGGACGGCCTTTATGCGGGTAGAGCCAAACTCAATACCAAGAATGGCTTTGCCCTGTTCGATGGTTTCTTTTGCGTTCATAAATTTTCAATTTATCACAGAGATACAGAGGATAACAGAGGACACAGAGGTTGAGAGAGAGTTTTAGCCGTTGACTTTGCGCCTTACGCCGTCAATTAAACGCGGAACATTAAAATTGATTAGCAAACCCAAATTAAGATTAGTCAGTTTGAGATAAGTCATTAATTGGTATTCGCAAACTGGCGGAATTCTTTCAACTGCTTTGAGTTCCAATATTACCTCATTTTCTACTAACAAATCAATGACGAAATACTTTTTGGTAAGTCGTCCCTTGTAATAAAGGGGCAAGCGTACTTGTTGTTGCACGCTCAGCCCTCTTTCTTCGAGTTCTTCAATAAGGCAAACTTCATAAACAGACTCCAACAATCCAGGTCCCAAAAACTTGTGGACTTCAATTGCTGCACCAATAATGCTTTCTGAAATCTTGTTCAATTCGTCAAACCTTTCCTGACTAATCATTTTCTCTGTGTTTTCAGTGTAACAAACTCTGTGTCCTCTGTTCTCCTCTGTGTTCTCTGTGTATTAATTATTTGAGTGCCTTGCCGAGCATGTAGTACACCTCGTTGTTGCGGAGGGTTTGTTTGAAGTCGGCGATGGTGGTGTTCTTGTTGATGCGGACGTACTCGATGTTGAGCATTTCGGCGAAGTCGTCCCAGTACTCCTCGCTGATGTCGTACGAGAATGCGCTGTGGTGTGTGCCGCCGGCGAGTATCCACGCTGCTGCGCCTACTTGGAAGTCGGGCTGAGGTATCCACAATGCCGATGCAACGGGAAGTTTGGGCAACGGTTTGGGTTCGATGCACTCTACTTCCTGACTGATGAGGCGGAAACGGTTGCCGAGGTCAACAACTGTTGCCTTGATGCCGAAGCCAGTCTTAGATGTGAACACGAGACGTGCGGTCTGCTGCTTGCGGATGCCGATGCCGAGGAAGTGAACCTCCAATTTTGGTTTGTCGCTTGCGATGAGCGGGCAAACTTCGAGCATGTGGCTTTGGAGCGACGAACTTCTTGCGCCGTCGAAATTGAGAGTGTAGTCCTCCAAGAACGAACAACCTTTGGTCATTCCCTGCTGCATTACCCAGAGTGTGCGGTAGAGACAAGCGGTCTTCCAGTCGCCCTCAGCGCCAAAACCGATGCCTTCCTGCATCAAACGCTGCGATGCAAGACCCGGAATTTGGTCGAATCCGCAGAAGTCGGGAGCGGTGATGTCGGCGTCGCCAAGGTCGTCGAAGTTGGTTGTGAATGCTGTTGCGCCTTCGTCTTTGAGTACGCGGCGGAGTGCGATTTCGGCTTTTGCAGAGTTTTTAACCTTCTCCCAGTAAACCTTTTCGCCAGATTCGTCGATTTTGATGGTGTAGAGTTTCTTGTACTCTTCTACGAGTTCGTCGGCTTCCTTGTCGGTAACTTTCTTGAAGTACTCCATCAACGATGAAACAGGGTAATAGTCAACGTGATAGCCAAGACGCTGCTCAAATTCTACGCGGTCGCCGTCGGTAACTGCCACATTGTTCATATTCATACCGAACATCAGGCAGCGGACGTTGTGAGCGTCGTTAACACCTGCTGCCACGCGAGCCCAAACTGCGATTTTCTTCTGAACGTCAGCGTCTTTCCAGTAGCCAACAACCACCTTGCGGGCAACGCGCATACGTGTGCAGATGTGTCCGAACTCGATGTCGCCGTGAGCCGATTGGTTGAGGTTCATAAAGTCCATATCCATCGTGTCCCACGGAATTTCGGCGTTGTACTGAGTGTGGAGGTGGAGAAGCGGTTTGTTCAACTGCTGCAAGCCCTTAATCCACATCTTAGCGGGCGAGAATGTGTGCATCCAGGTGATAATACCGATACACTTGTTGTCGTTGTTGGCGGCACGCATAATGTCCTCAACTTCCTTCGAGGAATTTGCAGTACCCTTGTAAACAACTTTTACAGGAATGTTGCCACTGTTGTTCAATCCGTCAACCATCTCCTTAGAGTGTCCGTCAACTATCTTCACGGTTTCGCCGCCATAAAGCAACTGGGCACCGGTCACCCACCAGATTTCAAGATTTTCAAATGCCATAACTAATTGTAATTAAAAATTAAAAGTTAAAAATTAAAAATTGCTTCCCTGCAATCTTCATTTCTTTTCTTTTAATTGTAGTTTATTATTTCTTTTCCTTTGATGTTTTAACAATAGAATGAAGAATACTTATTAATTCTTTACAATCATTGAATAAACTTTTAAACAGTTTTTCATCTAAGTATTCTCCAAAAACAAGAAGTTTTAACCAATATCTTGTTTCATTTGCCTCTTTAAGAGCAATGCTCATTTTACTGATAAAATCAGCACGACTTTGAGCGTACTCTGCCTCGCAGACATTCGCGCCAATACTTGTTCTAGACCGCAAAACTTGGTCGGCAATAGAGAATTCTCTCTTTTCTTTATTTAAGTATTGCCGAAGTTTAACAATTTTAAGAGCAAACTTAAAACTTTTATCTTTGATTATATTTTTTTCTTCTTGTTCCATTATAAATTAAAAATTTGAAGTTAAAAATTAAAAATTGATTGTGTGCGACACGAATCTACATTTTTAATTTTTAATTTTTCATTTTTAATTCGCAGCCTTGCTGCGTTGACCGTAATACGCATTAGGGCCATGCTTGCGCATATAGGGTTTCTCAATCAGTAATGGATTCATTGTTGTG
>CALFIU010000127.1 GCA_937877455.1 uncultured Bacteroidales bacterium | reverse complement strand
TTATCGACGGTGTGCCAATGGGAACATCAATCCGCGACTTCTCACCAAACGACATCGCAACAATCCAAGTGTTGAAAGACGCTTCCGCAGCCGCAATCTACGGTTCTCGTGCTGCTAACGGTGTGGTTATCATCACTACTAAAAATGGTAAGAAAAACCAACCTTTAAAAGTTGATTACTCTGGATACTACGGTATCGACTGGGTAAACAAAAATACTTTTGATGTAATGGAAACAGACCAATTTGTTGAATACATTCAAAAGGCAGCAGCAAATGCTAACTATGTTCTTCCTTCGGGATACGACCCAAATTCTTCAAACTACTTCCTCAACGAAGGAAATTATGTTAATACTGATTGGTTTGACGAAGTGTTCAAACTTGGTCAACGTCAAAACCACAACGTAAGCCTTTCTGGCGGTTCAGACCACAGCACTTACAATATCGGTCTTGACTACTTCGACCAAAAAGGCGTTGTTGAAGGTACAGGTCCTAACTACACTCGTTACACCGCTCGTATCAACAACACTATGGACGTTAAGTTTATCAAATTCCGCACTGGTATTGTATATTCTCACAGCGACCAAAACAATATGTCAATCGGTAACGGCAACGAGTATATCCAAGGATTGAACGCTAACCAAGGCAACTTCTTGTCGTCAATCCTCGTAATGCAGCCTACAATTGCCGCATACGACGAATCTACTTGGGTACTTGATGGTCGTGAAGGTGAAAGCGCAGCATCTGCAATTCCTTACGACGCATACGGATACGGTGTTTACAATGCTAACATACATGGTGATATTGCTCAATCTAACCCATTGGTAATCAATAATATCATCGATCGCAAATACCAAGTTGACCGTATCGTAGGTACTGCCAGCGCAACTGTTGACCTCTTTGATATGGTTGGTCAAAAATTTGCTAACCACAAACTCTCTTACAATATTAACCTCTCTTACAGCAAGACATATTGTAAAGACTTTGTTTGGGTGCCAACATGGTATCAAAGTTCTAAATTGACCCACTCACAAGCAGACTCTCGTCTCGACCAAGGCTATCGTCAATTTACTGATGCTCTTATCGAAAACACCATCAACTACGAAGGCACTCTTGCTGGCAAACACCACATCAATGCAGTTGTTGGTCAAACATACGAGGCTGAACAATATCACACTGTAGCCGCTTGGGGTTTTGATTATACAGCACCTTATTACTTGCAAATTTCTCAAGCCTCTGAACGTGATGCTACTTCATACGAATCAGAACACAGACTTGCATCTTACATTGGACGTTTGAACTACGACTACGATCAAAAATATCTCTTGAGCATCACTGCTCGTCGCGATGGTTCTTCTCGTCTTTCAAGTGAAGACCGTTGGGAATGGTTCCCCTCTGTATCGCTTGGTTGGAGAATAGATCGTGAATCTTTCTTCCCTGTTGACGATAAACTTGTTAACCTTTTAAAAATACGTGGTAGTTACGGTATCCTCGGTAACGAAAACATCGGTGAATATCAATACTTGGAAACTATGAACCGCAACAACTTTATGTACTCTTTCGGTGGCAACATTGTTTCAGGTTCTGCAATTTCTTCGTTCGTAAATACTTCTATCGCATGGGAAAAGAAAAAATCAACATCTGTTGGTCTTGATTTAGGAATGTTTAACGGACAACTTGAATTTACATTTGAATGGTTCAAAAACGTATCAGAAGACCTTCTCTACGGTGTAGCAGTTCCAATTACTGCTGGTGTAACAAACGGCACTGTTACAATGAACGCAGCAGAAATGGAAAACAGCGGTTTTGAATGGAGCGCAACTTATCACAACTACAAACACAAAGTTAAATACGATATTTCTTTCAATGCTTCTACTTTGAAAAACAAAGTTAATTCGCTTGGTTTCGGTAATGATTACTACCTCACTGGCAACTATATGACTAAACTTGGCGACGAACTTGGACGTTTCTGGGGTTACAAATACCTTGGTATAATCGAATCTCAAGAACAACTTGACGCATGGAACGCATACGCACAAGAACATGGCAAAACAGAATATCAACCCGGTGCACAAGTTGGTGATTGTCTTTATGCCGACCTCAGCGAAGATGGTCAAATTACCGATGCTGACCGCGAAGACCTCGGTTCGGGTATGCCTTCTGTAAACTTCGGTTTAAGCGGAAGAGTTGAATACAAAGGTTGGGATTTGAGCGTTTCAACATACGGCGCACTTGGTTTCAAAGTTCAAGACGCTATTTACGATCAAATGACAAGTTGCTATGGTATTGGCAACCGTGATCCTGAAGTAATGTCGGGTAGTTATCCAAATGTTTACTATGTCAACACTGCTACAATGGCTTGGAACGACCTTTTCTCTGAACGCAAAATACAGAACGCTAACTATTGGAAAATTGCCAATATTGAACTTGGCTACAACTTCAAAGACGACTGGTTTAAAGGTATAGTTACCAATGTAAGGGCTTACGTTTCGGCTCAGAACATTGCCACCATCACCAAATACAAAGGTTACAATGTGGACTACGCTCCCGGTATTTGGACACCCGGTTACAACTACTGTTCATTCCCGACCCCAAAAACCGTTATGTTTGGTCTCAAATGCACATTCTAACAATATAAAAGTTTGTTAACACAATTAATTCGATTATAATCATGAAATTAAAAAATATAATGCTTGCCGGATTGGGTCTTACAATGTTGGCTAGTACTACGTCTTGCGAAGACAAACTCGATGTAGTTAACGCCAATCAACAGACAACAGCAGACTTCGGCAATACATCATCGGATTTGGATGAAGTGATTTTAGCCTGCTACAACCACATCCGTATGGACGGTACATTCTCACGTCTTGGTTACTTGGAAGAATTAGTAGGCGGCGATGAAGTAGGTGCCTACAACTCCAATGGTTGGTGGTCACGTTGGGATTGGTACAACGCACCCCAAGCAGGTTGGGACGAGCAGACATCGCCCCTATACATGTGGTCTTACGCCATCAACAAGTGTAACTTTGCTCTTTGGAAAGTTGACGAGATAGGTCTCGACACCAACAGCGATAAGTATAAACAAATTAAAGGTCAGGCACTCTTTATCCGTGGTCTTGGCCTTTATGAACTCGCTACATTCTATCAAGATATACCTTTCACAACCAATTACGAGGACTATGGCACGCTTGAAGGTTTGTACTTGGCTACTCGTCCTCAATCGGAAGCACTCGACCAAGCAGAAGCCGACTTAAAGGCAGCAATGGAACTCCTTCCATCTCGTGATGAAGGTGGCGAATGGGCTCAAGGTCGTGCAACTTGCGGTGCTGCTGCTGGTTACTATGCAAGAACTTTGATGTTCCGTCGTAAATTCTCGGATGCTCTCACTGTTTTGAAAGACGTTCTTAGCAGCGAAGACGGTGGTAATCAAAAATATGGCGCATACAAACTCATGGCTGATTATGGCGACAACTTCCGCTCTCAGACAGGAGAAAACAACGATGAATCTCTTTTTGAAGTTCAATTCCTTGACTACGGTGTAGGCGGTTCTGATTTTGAATGGGGACCAGTTAACAACTCAAAGAGTGCAACTCAAGGTCATGCTATAGAAACCGTATTTGCTAATGGTGATGCTGGTGGTTGGAACGACTTGGGCGCACAACCTTGGCTTTATCAAACATTCAAAAGCCAAAAACAAACCAACGGTAATCCTGACCCTCGTTTGTATTGGACCTTGGCTTCATACGAACCAGAATACGACAATATGGAAGGTTTCTCCAACATGGTTTACACACAAGCATATACCGAACACGTTACAACAGGCGATTACATGGGTATCTCAATTGTAAAACATACCACTGCACGCGAGAATCTCTACAAAACAATTCCTGCACAAGGTCTTACTTGTGGAGTTAACGTAAGATTGCTCCGCTATTCAGACATTCTTCTTCGCGCTGCTGAATGCGAAAATGAGGTTAACGGACCAACCGCTAATGCTTTCAAATGGATTAACAAAGTTCGTAGTCGCGCTGGTCTTGCCGACCTCGACCAAAGCAAATTTGCAACAGCAGATGCACTTTTCGAGCAGATTGCCAACGTAGAACGTCCAACAGAATTTGGTTGTGAACATGGTCGTCTTCAAGACCTCATTCGTTGGGGATTCTTCTATAGCGCAGACCGTCTTGCACAACTTCACAGACATGGTTGCACATATCAGTCACAAAAAGATAAAGTAGGCATTTTGCCTGCAACTCTTGCAGAAGCTGATTTCGATTGTTTCCAATATTATCAAGAGGGACACGAATACATGGCTATAGTTGACAAAGATCTCAACGCCAACTACAATCTCAAAGGCAATTCCGCCAACTATAATACTTCTAATCGCAGTTTCTACGATGGTTACACTATTCACCCCGTAGTTGAAGGTGTTGGAGTTCAATAGTCGAAAATTTATATCGTATAGGCATTGTTTTCAATGCCTATACATTAAAAACAACATTTTAAAATAGAAATTAATCATGAAAATAAAAAATATAATTACTGGAACGGCACTTGCAGCGACATTCGGAGGCATGGTGTTATCTGGTTGTACCGAAAGTGAGCTTTACAGCGCAGGCGCACCCGATTGGATTGCTGATTCTGTGAGCGCAGTAGCTGCAAGAAATGCAGCAAACGCTGGCGAAGGTATTGACAAAAACACATACGGCACTTTGCACGAAACATTCACTTCCAAAGGGTGGGAATTTCCTAAACTCCATGTTGAAGCACAAGTTGGTACATGGACGTTTACAAGCAGCGACGGAAAATATACTGATGAAACAATTATCGGTACTAAATGGTGGAATCCACAGTCTATTGATGCTAACGCTGACGACAAAAACTGGACAAGTTCAGACTTTGAACTAACCGATGGAGATCCGCTTATCCTTACATTTGTTCCACAAACAGAAAACGCTGTCGTGATGTGGGAATATTACGGCAATGGCTATTGGACAACAATGTCCGAAGGTAATTGGTGGTATGCAGAAGATGCTTTACCTGATAAAGGAGGTACAGGAACGGGTGCAACATCAGGTTACAGTTATGAAGACAATGGTGGTTATCACTTTGAAGTTGGCTCTACTGTAACTTTGGTAATTACAAAAAGTGGTTCAAATTATACCGCTGAGGTATACTACAAGTTAGGTGAAGATGCAGAGCCTATTAGTATGGAACTTACAAATGTCCCTAAGATTGTTCCAATTGCTGACGATATGAACCTTGATACAATCATGAAAGCAGTTACGGCTACTGTAACATACGAAGGCGACCTTACTGCCGATGTAACAGCACAAGACCTCATTTTACAGACTATTCCAAATTTTGGAGAACCAGGTAAATACACTCTCGTTGCACTCTACTCGTCCACACTAAAAGGTAATGGCTCAACAAATCCTGTTATGGCAACCAAAGAGTTTGAAGTGGTAGCATTTAAATCTATTGAGATAGATGATATAACTCTATACATAAGTTCAAACATAGCCACCGATAGTATTTCTGTAAGGAAAGATATTATTGTAGCTAAAGGTGTGAATAGTACAGGCGATAAAACAACGTTGACATCTGAACTTATACAACAACTAACTTTTGAAAAAGCACCAGCAAAAGTTGGGGAATATACAGTTAAGGGAAATTGGAATGGTATAGAAACTTCTGTAAAAGTTAAAGTAGTAGCAGCAACAGAAAATACTATAGAGTTTACAACCGATATGCTTGTAGGTAATGGACAAATTTTAAATGACGAAACATACGGTACAGTATTAGAAAACGACAATGCTGCACAACGTACAAGTTATCTTCTATTGCCCGAAAGTACTATCCCAGATTGCTCTACGTCAAAAGAAATGACAATTTCGTTCTATGTAAACGGTAATTCAAAAGCAGCTATGTATGCACCAATTTTCTCAGCATATGCAGCGGCTCCTGTAGATAATGCAAATACAACCCCTATGTTCATTATTCAGGGAAGATGTTTGTTGCAAACAAACATCGAAGGTGGTTGGATAGATTTCACTGAAACACAAAATGTTACTGGCTCAAATGTTGAAAGTATAGAGTATTTGGAAGATAATAAATGGCATTTGGTTACCGTAACTATTACAGAATCTCATGCAGAATTTGTAGTTGATAACAAAGTTATAAATGCATGGGACTACAATGGAGACGTTAACGGTGGTTCTACCACAGGCTTATTAACTAACGGAAATTCTATGCTTAAGTACATCTGCTTAGGAGGTAACCAAGCATGGAATTGGGGTGATAATGATTCTGGATATAAATATGCAAAATTGATGATATTCGATAAAGTTATATCAGTACATTAAAAACTTTTAGCCAATAGAAAATTGGTTTTCTGAAAAGACAATCCCGCGCGGTTTTCTTGTAAAAACTGCGCGGGATTTTTGTATATATCGTGGGTATATCGTATCTTTGCATTGCGGCTGTCAAGCTGTGCTGACAAATTTTTCAGCGATACATAACACATAACAAATAAAACGCAAAGAAATGACACAGAATAAAAGCTCATACAGACCGCATCCAAAATGGCACGACTATACCGAGCGAGGTATTTATATGGTGACACTTGTGGTCCAACACCGAGACCACATCCTCGGTGAGTTAAACCTTGATGCTAAGAACCCAGCAGTTATTCTCTCTGAAACAGGTAGAATGGTTGAGCAAAATTGGCGCATGATTCCTCAATATCAATCAAAGTATAACCGCAAGATAAAGATATTATGCTGTTGCGCCATACCTGACCATTTTCATGGTGTGATATTCATTGAAGAGAAGATGGATGTAGGCTTGGGCAAAGTTATACAAGGGTTCAAAAGCGGTTGTACTCGTGATTGGCGGAAGATTAACGGTGTTGAGAAACTAACCACTGATGTTGACGCTTCCCATCTTTCCATTAACCGTCGCCTTGAACATTATGCTTCGCTTCCTCGTATTGCTCGTCCTC
>CALFIU010000126.1 GCA_937877455.1 uncultured Bacteroidales bacterium | reverse complement strand
GAGATCTACACTCTTTCCCTACACGACGCTCTTCCGATCTTAAATTAAGGCAACTATTTGAAAAATAATCATATAAAAGTATTTTTCTTAAAAAGTTGATTCCATGCACTTAGTTTTTATCATACAAATAGGGACGGAAAAAATGGGAACATCAAAAAATTAGGGAGATAAGTTATGACACAATGGACAGTAGATAATATTATTTATATAATGGCATCTAAAGGGTATGCAAGAAAGGTTATACAAGATAAAGGTATTAAAGTTTTTTCTCCTTATTATGGGGATAATTTTCCTTTGAGGTTATTTAGAGAATTATGTTTCCGACTTCCTTTTTTACCTAAAACAATTTGGTATAATAAAGCTGTTCTTCATCAAAATGTTGCATTTGTAAACATTATTGATGTCAATATAACAGAACATTATCTTAGATGGATAAAAAAAATATATTCTGATGTTCAGATCAATTTTATATATGACAATATGGTTGGAAGAGCTAGAAATATTTCTCCAGATAAAATACCATCCAAAATTCGTATTTGGACATATGATGATTATGATAGCAAAAAATATGGTATCAGACTTTTTAAAAAGTGGGCTTCTCCTGCCATAAATATAAAAAAGCAGAATCCTGAAATAGATGTTTTTTTTATCGGTAGAGATAAAGGACGCGGAGAACAATTACTTGAATTGGAAAAAAAAATGAATAGTCTTGGATTAAAAACTAAATTCATTATTACTAAGGATCGAAAATATTCGAGGACGAAGAGTTTTTACCAAAATCCAATTTCATACGAACAAGTTGTCGAATATGATGCGAAGAGTCGTGCACTTTTGAACATAACTATGCCAAATCAAGAAGGTGTGACGATGAGAGATATAGAAGCAACAGTAATTGGAATAAAGTTAATTACTACAAATAAGAATATTATCAACAAGGATTTGTATCATAAGAAAAATGTTTTTATATTGGGCAAAAATCAATTATCAGACCTTCCGTCTTTTTTAAAAGAGGATTATGTCAATGTATGGGAGACAATAAAAGAAAATCATACTATAGATGCAATGCTTGATGAGATTACATGTTAGGTGAAATATGGGTATTCTAAAATATTTTTTTTTATTCTTTGTAGGATTATTTCTATTGTATATTGGTTTATTCAAGAGAGATAAATTCTTAACTTTTAAAATTTTAGAAACTAAATGTAGAATTGGTCTTTTGTCAATTATTATTTTTTCCCTTGTTTTGATGTTTGCCATAACAATCAAGGATTCGTATGATTTATCAATGTATAGTTGGGCATACAATAAGAGATTATCACATGGCAAAGAACCTTTATTTGATATTATACAATTTGCTTGCCATGATTTGAAAATTAGTTTTAATCTATTTAAAACTATTTGGTGTTCAATTGTTGTGTTGTTGCTGATTAACGGAATTAGAAAATATACAGATAGTTACAATGCTGTGATTGCATTATCAATATTGATGCCTTTTGTGGCGTATGTTACACAAATGAGAAATGCAATGGTTGCAGCAATTATGATTAACACTTTTCCTCTTTTATTTACAAATCAATGGCTAAATAGGGTGAAGTATATCATCATTGTTGTGCTATGCGCACAAATTCATATTATAGCGTATGTGTATTTAATTTTTTTAGTGATTAATCGTAAAGATAGAAGATTTTTTTCAAAGAAATATTATATTATCGTTGGTGTAGTTACTATGTGTTCATTATTGTTTGAAACTATTCCGACAAATACGATTCTCAATTTTTTGCAGAGAGTACATATTTCAGAAACAACAATCAAACGAATTTCAGGGTATTTTGATGGAGATAAGACTTCTATAAAATCAGTTGTCTTGATTCTATTTAAGCACTTGCTTATGTTTATTTTGACAGATAGGGCATGTAAGTTATTAAGTGAAAATAGATTTAGTATTGGTAAAGAGAATTTGTGTACTATACAATCAGGAAAATTTATATTAAAAGATAGGAGATGCAAGTCGTATGTCGGGAAAAAAATGTTTCGTAAAAAAAGTGATAATGTGTGCATGAAAATTTCTGAAATGAATATTTTAATGTTGCTTTTTCTGCCGATATCTATAATTAACCTATCATTTGAACGTGTATTTGATTGCTTTATGCTGATTCAATTTGCAATGATTTTTAATGTTAGGAATGCGCAAGTAGGTGTGTCAACCTTTTTTGTTGCCAAAGGAATGAAGATGCAGACCGCGCTTTTATTATTAATATTGGTTCTTTGGGTAATTACTTTAAAAACAAATCCTGACGATTTGGTAAGGGTATATAATAGTGTCAGTTTTTGATTTTGTATTGAAATAACGACATTGAGGGGTATGATAAATGGATATTAGTAAAAAACAGTTTGCAATAAATTCATTGTGGAAAATATTAGAGCAATTTTCCGCTAAAGGAATTTCAATGTTAGTGTCAATTGTATTGGCACGTATTTTACTGCCTAACGATTATGGATTGATTGCACTGACGGCTGTTTTTACTAATTTGTCAGATATATTGATTGATGGAGGGTTTAGTACTGCACTTATTCGTAAGAAAACAATAGATGAATATGATTATAATGCTGTTTTTACTGTCAGTTTTTCTATGTCTGTTGTTTTGTATGGAATTCTTTTTTTTATAGCTCCTTATGTTGCAGAGTATTATTCTTCTTCTGAACTTGTTGCTGTTTTACGTGTCATAGGATTGACTTTTTTCTTTCAAGCTTTTAATGCGGTTAGAAATGGAATTGTTAACCGAAGTATGCAGTTTAAATTATTATTCTTGTGTAATACAGTTGCGAGTTTAGTGTCTGGAATTTTAGGAATAGTATTGGCGTATGTTGGATTTGGTGTATGGGCATTAGTGTTTCAGCGATTAGTTCAACAATTTATTTTGACAGTTTTGCTATTCATTAAGGTACAATGGAAATTTCAATGGAATTTTAATTTTGACAGAATTAGGCAGATGCTGCCTTTCAGTATAGGTGTTATTGGATCTTCTTTTTTGAATTTTTTGGGGGGAAATATTTATAATGTTGTTATAGGAAAGAAATATTCAGTTTCAGATTTAGGTTATTATGACAAAGGAAATCAGTTGCCTATGCAGTTTTCTCTTTACACTTTTGGAGCGATATCTTCAGTGCTTCTTCCTACCATATCGGCATCACAATCTGATTTAGAGAGAGTGAAAAGGATTGTACGTAAAGTGGTTGCGATGACAAGTTTTTGGCTTATACCTCTTATGGTTGGGATGATTCTTGTGGCGGAAGAAATGATAATTCTTATTTTCACAGATAAATGGCTTCCTTCTGTCAGAATGATGCAATATGCGTCTCTATATTATTTGGCAACTCCATATATGTTGATTAATGTACAGGTTTTTTTCGCATTAGGATATAGTAGATTGAGAGTAAAAACAGAAGTTATTCGATTAATATTAATGTCGTTAGGTTTGTTTATTTTCGGCTTTATACTTGATTATTCAATAAATACTCTTGCTTTGGTTGGTGCTGTAATTGCTGTGTTGGTGTCAATAGTGACTTATTTGGAAGTGTGGAAATTAATTCATTATAAAATGTCTGAAGTTTTGGGTGATATGTGGAAACCAATTGTCTGTACAATATTGATGACATTGACGATTATATTTGTACAGTATTGTTTACAGTTGGAAAATATTATGATTTCTATTACAATAAAGTTAATAATCGGAATACTTGTATATGTAGTTTCTGCAATAGTTTTAAAAGTTTCAGAGTTGAAAGATATTTTGGAGACACTTTTTAGAAAGAATGGACATGAATAAACTTTTGTTTGTTTTTGAAAATGATATGCCTACTATTAGTACAATGAGACTTATGTTTAAGCATATCGAAGCAAAATATGGATTGAAATCAGAGTTTGTATATTTGTCTGATGTTAACGAACAAGCAGTTAATCAAAGCGATATAATTATTTTTGTTCGTCCAATGGATATATTTTCATGGAAAATTGCAAAGATGGCAAAGGATGCTAGGCATTTGGTTGTGACATTTTTGGACGATGATTTATTAAATCTTCCTAAAAGTATGCCCACTATTCCATGGCGAAAAAAGGGATTAATTAAAGTTTTATCGTATTCTGATATTATTTGGTCTACAAGTAGTTATATCGCAAATAACTATATGCAGTATACCAGTGGAAAGAGAATCGCTTTAAGTGATACAGTGGTTCGGGAGGAGGAATTACCTGATTTGCAAGAGAGGAAGGCGAAAGATAGAGTGAGAATTGTATATGCAGCAGCTTCTAGTCATGCAAGTTTGTTTGATAAATATGTTAACCCGATTATTACTAAATTATTTTCTGAGTTTAATAATAAAATAGAATTAACCTTTGTGGGTGTACATCCTAAAGTTGATGTCCCTTGTGAATATGTTCAAGGAATGCCACTTATGAAGTATCGACAGTATATGAAGGATAGTCATTTCGATATTGGCTTGGCTCCGCTTGGTAATGATGAATTTTCAAAATGTAAATATTTTAATAAATATTTGGAATATACAATACAAGGAATTGTTGGAGTTTATTCAAACACTGAACCATATACATTTGTTGTAGAGAACAATCGAAATGGTTTTTTGGCTGAAAATAATTATGAATCATGGTATGAAACTCTAAAAAAGGTTATCACGGATTGTAATTTGCGTACTAATTGTTTAAAAAACGCAGTTCAGAATGTGATGGAAAATTTCTCAGATGATGCTGTTTTTAAGAGATTTTGTCAATATATACCGGAATTGCTTGAAGAAAACAAAGTGTATATGAGATGTAAAAATTTTACACTTCGTAGAATTGTTTATTATGCATCACGTCCTTTTGATTTTTTTTATCTTATAATTTTTTATATGAAAAGTTTTGGATTAAAAGAAGTAGTAAGGAGAGCTAAAACACATATATTTGGACATGCATATAGTAGGAAAAAGACAAAAACTCAATAGAGTTATTCTCTATTATTGGCAATATAATGATTTGTCATAATTGAGTGCTTAGTTGGACTTAAAGAAAAAAATGTAAAAAAAAATTTGCAGAAAAAGAAATAAAACATACTTTTGCAGTATATAAACATTACATATTTTGGTTATGGGCTTCACATAATATGTAAGATAATAAAAATAACGAAGCACTATAATGTAAAAATACGATGGGAATTCAATTATTTAAAGCGAGTTTTGACGTAGAGGCGTGTCTTGCGCAAGTAAGAGAATGTCTTGAAAAGGGTTGGACTGGTATGGGGTTCAAAACCGTAGAGTTCGAAGAAGCATGGAAAAAGTATACAGGACACAAATGTGTCTATTATATCAATTCTAATACGGCAGGTCTTTATATGGCAGTTGACACTATGAAGGAACTATATGGTTGGAAGGATGGTGACGAGGTGATTTCCACACCGTTGACGTTTATCACCACAAACCATGCTATTGCAAAGAGTAATCTGAAAGCGGTTTTTGCTGATATAGACGATACGCTTTGTCTTGATCCAAAGTCTGTTGAAGAACATATAACCGAAAAAACAAAGGCAGTAATTTTTGTTGGTTTTGGTGGTAATACAGGCCGATTTAAGGAAATTGTTAAAATATGCAAAGAGCGTGGATTGAAGTTGATTCTTGATGCTGCGCATATGTCAGGTACTCGTTATAAGGATGGTAGCATTCCAGGTACGAATGGAGATGCAGACATTACAGTATATTCTTTTCAGGCAGTTAAGAACTTGCCAACGGGAGATAGTGGTGTGATTTGTACGGATTCAGAAGAACTTGATGAAATTTTTAGAAAAAAAGCATGGCTTGGCATCAACAAAGATACGTATGCAAGAACTATCAATAAGGAGGGTACGTATAAGTGGAAGTATGATGTAGAGTATGTTGGAGACAAATATAATGGCAACGCTATTATGGCAGGTATTGCATTGGCACAACTTCCGCATTTGGATCGTGACAATGCTTATAGAAGAGCGTTGGCACAATGGTATACCGAGGTATTCTCTCAGTATCCTAATCAAATTGGTCTTGTTAATGTTCCTAACGACTGCGTTACATCACAACATTTGTATCAGATTTTAGTAAAGGATCGTGATGGACTTATGATGTATCTCAATTCAAATGGGGTTTACCCGGGAGTTCATTATGTAGCAAATACTGATTACCGAATGTATGAGTACGGTAAAGGAACTTGTCCGAATGCAGATTTCGTGAGTGAACACGTTGTCTCTCTTCCAATGCATATGGGTGTGACATTTGAGGATGTCAAGTATATCACAGGTCTTATAGTTAAATATGTAATGGAGATTAGAAAGGGAGAGTATTTGAAGTAAAAAATCGGTCTTTCAAGAAAAATCTAAGTTATGGTTATTGCAGAACCAATAGAAGGTTATTATGTCGATTTACGATCATGTACAGAAGATGATGCGGAGTTTACTCGTGCAATCAGAAAAGATCCTGAATTCGTAAAATTTCTGCCTGTAATTGATAATTCCATAGAACAGCAAAAAGCTTGGATAAGAAAGCAAAGGGAGAAAGTGGGTGATTACTTTTTTGTAGTTTGGGATAAGAAAGGCAATCGCATTGGTACCATCAGCATTTACGATGTTGATGGTGACCATGCAGAAGGTGGCCGTCTCGCTATAAAGGGTGATAATGCCTTTCAAGGTATAGAGGCTCAGATTCTTGCGTTTCGTTTCGCTTTTGGAACACTTGGTCTTGCCTGTATTGATGGTTTTATTTTTGCTGATAACGAAAGAGCAATTCGTTTTAATAAGCAATTCGGTGGTAGGCAATATTTTCCGACGATAGATGAAAATGGTCGAAAGATAATTAAAATTGAAAATTGGCGTGAGGATTTTGAGAAAGTGGACAAGAAATTAAGTTCAATATTATATCGCACAAAAAAATAATAAAAAAAATGACAAACTTAGAAAAGTATAATCAAGCGTTCATTGATACATTTGAGATTACAGAAGCTCAATTAGTAGGTTTAAAGTATCAGGACATAACAGCGTGGGACTCTGTTGGTCATATGAGTCTTATTGCTGCTCTTGAAGAAGCGTTTAAAATTATGATGGACACAGATGACATCATTGATTTTAATTCTTATGAAAAAGGCAAAGAATTGCTTGTAAAGCCTGAATATGGAGTGAAATTCTGATGAACAAGATTTGGAATTTTCAACAATATAGTGGGAAGAGCGCACTCATTGATGAGTATGGTAATCATGTGACCTATGATGTTTTGGATTCCGAAGCGAATAGGCTTTCGTGTAGAATCGGACATCGCTGTTTGGTGTTTGCTTTGTGTAAAAATGAAATAGGTTCTGTTCTTGGTTATGCTGCATTTATCAATAGTGGGATTGTTCCTGTTATGGTTAGTTGTCATTTGGAAGAGGTTCTTCTCTATAATCTTTTGCAGACTTATTTGCCGGAGTATTTATGGCTTCCTAAAGAGAATGTTGAATATTTTGGTGGAATGAGTGTTGAGTATGAGGCGTATAATTATGTTCTTCTCAGAACAGGGTATAAGAAAAAGTTTCCGTTGTTTGATGAACTTGGACTTCTTGTTACGACATCTGGCTCTACGGGTTCTCCGAAATTGGTGAGACAATCTTATATTAATGTTCTTGATAACGCTCGTTCTATTGTAGAGTATTTGAAACTTGATGATACAGAAAGACCAATAACTACGCTTCCTATGAATTATGTGTATGGGCTTTCGATTATAAACTCTCATTTCCTTGTTGGAGCGACCTTGTTAATCACTGACAAGGGGATTATGCAGAAGGAGTTTTGGCAGTTTTTTAAAGAACAAGAAGCAACTTCTTTTGGCGGTGTTCCTTATACCTATGAGATGTTGGATAAACTTCGTTTTTTTAGGATGAAGTTGCCTTATTTGCGTACTATGACACAAGCGGGTGGAAAAATTACACCAGAGTTGCATGAGAAATTTGCTGTATATGCAGAAGAACAAGGCAAAAAATTTGTGGTTATGTATGGTGCAGCGGAAGCCACTGCTCGAATGGGGTATCTTCCTCCCGAAAAGGCTGTAGAAAAAAAAGGTGCTATGGGAATTGCGATTCCAGGTGGTGTTTTTCATCTTATTGGAGCAGATGGTCAAAATGTAACAAATCCATTGACTATTGGAGAACTAGTCTATGAGGGTGCAAATGTTACGCTTGGTTATGCCGAGAAAGGTGAAGATTTAATTCTTGGTGATGAACGTCATGGCAGTCTTGAAACAGGAGATATTGCTATGTTTGATAAAGATGGTTTTTATTTTATTGTTGGTAGAAAAAAACGTTTCCTTAAAATTTACGGAAACAGAGTAAACCTTGATGAGATAGATCAATTAATAAAAGGAGAATTTTCAATAGAGGTCGTTTCTGCTGGGGTAGATGACCATTTAAATATCTTTATAAGAGATGAAAAATACGCTGAAATTGTCAGAGATTTTGTTATTGCTAAAACTAAATTGAATCCAGCTGCTTTTAAAACTATTGTTATAGACGAGATTCCGAAAAATGATTCGGGCAAAATACTTTATGCGGAATTGTCTAAATATTATGAGAAAACTAAAGTATAGCAAAAATGACATTTGATGATATTTTAAATATATCTCCATATTTATTGGAAAAAGAAGATAAAGAAGCACTTTTGACAGAAAGATTAGTTGAACTCAGTAGGTTGCATCAGAAGAATTGTGTTGAATATAGTCGAATGTTAAAAGCCATTGATTTCGATATCGAAAAGGTAAAATCGTACAAGGATTTGCCTTTTATTCCCGTTAGGATGTTTAAAGAATATGAACTAAAGTCTGTTGTGTCTGAAAATGTGGTTAAAACGATGACATCTTCTGGAACAACAGGACAGGCTGTAAGTAAAATTTATTTGGATCGTATCACATCGTCCAATCAACAAAAGGCGATGGTTAAGATTGTTTCTGACTTCACAGGGACTAATCGTATGCCGATGATTATTATTGATTGTCCTAACGTTGTTAAGAATAGAGCTATGTTTAGTGCTCGTGGTGCTGGTATCTTAGGGTTCTCTATTTTTGGTTCCAAAAAGATATATGCTCTCGACGATGAAATGAAGTTGGATGTAGAAGGTTTAAAAACGTTTCTTGAATCATATAAGGATGAGAAGATTTTATTATTTGGCTTTACCTTTATGATTTGGCAGCATTTTTATAAGGAGTTATTGAGGCTTAAAAAGGAGGGTGTTAGTTTTAATCTTTCTAATGGAATTTTAATCCATGGAGGCGGTTGGAAGAAGTTGATATCTGAGGCGGTCAGTCATGATGAGTTTCATAAACATTTGCAAGATGTTTGTGGTTTATATGATATTCATGATTATTACGGGATGGTGGAGCAGACTGGGTGCATCTATATGGAGTGTGAATATGGTCATCTTCATGCGTCTAATTTCTCTGACATTATTATTCGTCGTCCGCTTGATTTTTCAGAGGCAGAAATTGGAGAGACGGGTGTAATCCAAGTAGTAAGTAGTATTCCGGAATCTTATCCAGGACATAGTTTGTTGACTGAAGATGAAGGTGTTATTGAAGGTATTGACGACTGTCCATGTGGTCGCAAGGGAAAATACTTTAGAATTAACGGTCGTCTTAAAAATGCTGAAATAAGGGGATGTAGTGATACTTATGCAGCGAAATTTTAACATATATTACCATTTTTATTATAGTATTGTTATTTATGCTTTTAAGTTTTAAGGAATTGCAGTATGTGATTGGGAATCAGAATACTGTAGAACAAATGCAAAATATCAGACCACTTCGACCATTTGACGATGATGTAGTTGAATTTTTGAATGATTTGTCTATAGTTCTTCGCAAAAATCGTGTTTTTTCTGATGTGGCAACTTTTGGTTTTTGGTGTCGTAAAGCATCCATCTTGAAGGAAAAAGAGAAATTCGATGATTTGAAGAGTAGGTTTGGAAAGGGAATCATATTTCATAGTACTCCGTCTAATGTTCCTGTAAATTTTGCATTTAGTTTTGCTGCAGGTTTATTGGCAGGGAATGCGAATATTGTTCGGTTACCTGGAAAAACATTTGAGCAGGTTACTATTATAAGCAATACAATAAATGAACTTCTGACTAATAAACATCAAAATATTGCCCCTTATATTGTATTCGTTAAGTATCCGTCAGTGAAAGATATTTCGGATTATTTTTCGGCACTTTGTAATATCCGTGTTATTTGGGGTGGCGATATGACTATTGCACATCTTCGTCAATCCGATATTTCAGCAAGAAGTGCTGAAATAACATTTGCTGATCGTCATTCGATTGCTGTCATTGATGCAGATGCATATCTTGAGGCTGCAAATAAAGATGTTATTATTCATAATTTCTATAATGATACTTATTTAAGTGATCAGAATGCATGTACGTCGCCAAGAATTATTTTCTGGTTGGGTAAAAGAAGGGAGGCAGCAAAGACGGATTTTTGGAATCGCGTTCATAATAAAGCAAAGGACGAGTATGTACTTGCACCCGTTCAAGCAGTGGGAAAGTTAAATGCAATATATTCTGTTGCATCTCAAAAAAATGTTAAAGAACGCGAAGGTCAGACTTCTTGCAAGTCCTTACTGCGATACCAGCATTTACCTCTAAAGTAGCAGGCAACGACGAAGCCCCAGGAAGAATAATATAAAGATATGTATTCTCCTATTTTGGGCGCGCGGCGACCTTTTATCTTGTCGAGGTAATACGAAGCGTGAGGATACCCGAAATTCAAGGCATACCCGCCACGATCTTCACTGATTTTGACAATCTGCAAACGTTTAACGCTTACAGGCTGCCCTTTGTAATACAAAGTAGTCATAATGATAAAAATTTGAGGGTTAATAATGAAGTTAGTAATCAAGTGATAGGAGTATATTAAAGTGAAAACACTTTTTTGTCAATATGTTTGTTCTAGTTCACAACATATGAGACTCAAAAGGGTTAGAAGAGATATAAAAAAAGTAACCGAAAGGAGATAAAAAATCAAGAGCTTTGTGAGGTCTTTCAAAATTATAATAATACTGATAATCTTTCACAAAATCAGATAGTTGCAAGATATTCTCGGGTAAATCATCTCTAAAATTATAAAACTCCGTTCTCCAAGTTTGGTTAATTCGTTCCACACCTCCATTTAATTTAGGGCTACGCGGCGGCAGAACAAAAAGTTTAATATTTTTCTCTTTGCAAGCCTCTTCAAAATCCTTCATAAATTCGCTTCCTCCGTCAACTTGCACCGATTCTATCTTAAAAGGATACTCTTTAATAACTTCATCTAAAAATTTGGCAGCACAACCTGATGTCGCACGGCTATAAACATCGGCGACATTGATTTTGGTTTTCCTATCCCACGCATTAAAATGTTTAATCGTTTTATCCCCGACACGGCAGGTCATATGGTCAATTTGCACTAATACGCCTTGCTTATCTGATTGCATTCCTTTCGGCAATCTTTGCGCCCAACTGTTATCAAAAAATCGTCGTTTCTTCGGTTTTTTATATCCTGTTAGCATATGAACCGGAGTGATTTTCTTTAATTTTACTAATTTTTGCAATATCCGTCCGACCGTGCTCACGGAGGTTTTGTTTGCCATCAACGCATGTATTTTTTCTTTACCAAACAAGGGATTTCCTAATCTCAGACGATAGACTTCATCTTCTTGCGCCAAACTCCATTGCGGTTTTCTTTTGTGTTTCGGAGCTTTTGTTTTAGGTATACTGTCTTTTTGCCAACGATATAAACTCGCTCGGCTGACTTCCAATATCTCACATATTTCTTGGTCTTTTAATCCTTTGGTTTTCAGACTTTGCCATTTGTTCAGCACCTTTTTCCGCGCCGCCGAAATTTCCAAATTTTTCATCAAAGTATCGGAAGCTTCCGATACTTTGATCAAACTTACTTTCTTTTGTAAGTTTTGTATCTCATATTTTTGTTGCATCTTGCCCTCTTTCAGAAGTGATTCCTTTTTATCTCTTCCTCAAAAGTCTTGCAACTTTTTATCCTCTTCAGAGTCTCATATGTTTCTGAACTCGGTCAGTAAATGTTTTAAGAATCAAGCAAAAAATTAAATATTTTTAGCTATCCAAAATTAAACACAGAAGCCGAACGAAAAAGGAATAAGAAAAAAGTAGCGAATAAAAAAAGAATCGTGTAGTCGGTAATTGAATAAAAAAAAAGGACCACACGATGGAAACAGTATGTACACAAGAAACAAAAAAATCAATCAAAATCGCTATGAGCATATCACAAAACGTGAACGTGATATAATAAGTAACCATTTGTCGGCAGGCAAAAAAATAAGCTACATAGCCAAAGCACTCAATCGTTCCAAATCAAACATTAGCGAGGAGATAAGACGAGGTTGGTATAAAGGAAAGTATGTTCCGTCTATTGCCAATGACCGGTCATTGGCGGCTCGCAAAAAATCGCACGAACACACTAAATGGCGCAACACTGATTTACAGCATTTCATTTTGAGCCATCTCAAAGAAAAATGGTCACCGGAAATCATTGCTCACATTTGACCTGATTTCTCAGCAAAGGTTGGATATTGTCCAGAACAAAATTAACAACCGACCGATGAAGGTTCTTAACCGGAATACGCCTTCTTGCATATTCTTTAATCAATAATCGTTCGGCTTCTGGCTTGAATCTACAGGCAAAATTAAAATGCTACAGATTTGCCAAAATTAAAATGTTACATTAAAGTGTGCTCAGGAGGTAAATATGATTTAACGGCAAGTAACAACTTCTTTGGCATCTTATGCGGAAACCTGAAGATACAAACTATACCGGCATTTTCACCGCAAGCTATCGTTATATTTCGACGTCCGGCTTTGCCCTTTTT
>CALFIU010000125.1 GCA_937877455.1 uncultured Bacteroidales bacterium | reverse complement strand
TATAATCCCCATCTCAAATAGAATGATGTGTAGGGGCAGACCTGCGTGTCCGCCCAATCAAATGGACCTGATGGTGGTGTATTGATAAATATTTGTGAAAATTTTTACTCAATCTTGTTATCTTTACATATTTTTGTTATAGTTATAATTTTAGTTTTTATGCAAGCTTTTTTTCAAGAACAATATCCAGAGGCGGGTTGTGATGAGGCTGGACGAGGCTGTTTGGCAGGACCAGTTTTTGCAGCGGCAGTTGTTTTTCCAATAGACTATTTCAATAGTGGGATTAATGATAGTAAGCAATTGAGTGAAAAAAAACGATTGTCTTTACGTCAAGAAATAGAGCGTGATGCTGTAAGTTTTTGTGTTTCACAATGTTCAAACGAAGAAATTGATAGAATGAACATTTTGAATGCCAGTATTTTGGCTATGCATCGCTCGTTAAATGGTTTAAGTGTTATACCAAAATTTATTATTATAGACGGCAATAAGTTTAAACCATACAACAATATACCATACCAAACAATTGTTAAGGGAGATTCTCTATATTTGTCTATTGCAGCAGCTTCAATTCTTGCAAAAACCTATCGTGATGAGTTTATGGAAAAAATTCATGAAGATTATCCTATGTATAATTGGAAAAAAAACAAAGGATACCCAACCAAAGATCATCGAGAAGCTATTGTTAAATTTGGAGTTTCGCCATTTCATCGGTTAACTTATGAGCCATGTCAACCGAAGTTACTTTAGGGTTTGGTTAATTTTTTTTGAAATACATTATTTACAACTGATTTTTGTGTAATCAGTTGTAAATAATGTGTATGTGGTTATATTAGTGCAATATTGTGTTTTTTGCATTCTTCGCGCATTTCGTTGCTCCACAATGAAGATTGTATTTCGCCGATGTGTGCTTTTCTTAAAAAGAACATGCAAAGACGTGATTGTCCAATTCCACCGCCTATAGATTGTGGTAAAGTGCCGTTTAATAGTCTGCTATGAAAATAAAGTTGTTTTCTGTCTTGTTTACCTTCTATTTCGAGTTGTTTTAATAGAGATTCTTTATTAACGCGTACACCCATTGATGAAAGTTCAAAAGCACGATTGATAACGTTGTTCCAAACCACGATGTCGCCGTTTAACCCAAGAAAACCTTCGCAGTTAGGGGTGCTCCAATCATCATAATCAGGAGCTCGTCCATCGTGTTTTTCACCGTTAGCGAGTTTTGCGCCTATACCCATAATAAACACGGCTTTGTATTTTTTTGCAATCTCGTTTTCGCGTTCTTTTGGGGTAAGGGTGGGGTAGAGTTTTAGCAATTCTTCGGCACTGATGAAGAAAATTTCGTCTGGTAGTTGTGGTTTTATTTGTGGAAACATTTCATATACAACATATTCGGTATTTTTAAGTACGGTGTATATTTTTTTTACTGTTGATTTAAGGAAATCGAGATTTCTTTGTTTTTCGTCTATGTGCATTTCCCAATCCCATTGATCAACGTACAGCGAATGTAGGTTGTCGAGTTCTTCGTCAGGTCTAATCGCATTCATGTCGGTGTAAAGTCCGTTGCCAGTTTCAATTTCGTAATCGGCTAACATTAGGCGTTTCCATTTTGCCAACGAATGAACTACTTCGGCTTTTTGTTCGCCAAAATCTTTTATAGGAAACGTTACAGGGCGTTCTGTTCCATTAAGGTCGTCGTTTATTCCAGTGCCTTTTAATACAAAAAGAGGTGCTGTTACCCTACGAAGGTGTAGTTGAGCGGAAAGGTTTTCTTGAAAAAAATCTTTTATTCTTTTTATTCCAAGTTCTGTTTGCTTGATGTCGAGCTGTGGAGAGTAGTTCTCCGGAATTATTAGTTTTCCCATTATGTTTTGTATTTTATTTTTACAAATTTATGTTTTTTTTGTTGGTTTATACTTTTATCCAACTACGAAAAACACGTAACTTTTTAGTTTGTTTATTTTTATAAAAAATAAACCGCTTGATGAAACCTTTTGCCAATCAAGCGGTGATGACCCCGGCGGGATTCAAACCCACGACTTCAGGAACCGGAATCCTGCGTTCTATTCAGCTAAACTACGAGGCCGAATTTTACTTATTTAAGTTTATTTTTCTATAATTTCAAACGGTATCGACAAACTTTCTTGTATTCCCAAACCTTCGTCATACATGTCTTCATCGAAACTTTCGTAATACCACTTTACTTTTATTGGTTTTCCTTCTTTGTATTTATTATCAAGTCGCATCATTATTTCATAAATCATTTTGTTTGATGCAGAACTTAGAATTGAGAAGTCAAATTCGCAAGTCATTTTTTTAGAGTTAACTTCTAAATTTTCTGTACGTTCTATAATAGGAGTATAAAACTCTATGGCGTTTTCTGGAAACGATGGCCCTTTTACGCTTAATAGGCTTTCGTCCTCTTCGTATATTACTTGTGGTGTATCTTCGGTTACTTCTATTACCATTTGCCGACAAATTTATTTTTGCAAAAATATAAATAAATTTTAGAAATCTAATTTTTTGATATATTTTTTTCTCAACGTTAGTTAGAATTTTGATAATAAGAAAAATTTTTGTATAGTTTTCTTACCATTGATTGCAAAATTGGAGTATGATGTTTCCGAGGTGTTTTATTGCTGTTGTGTCAAAATTTTCGATGCTGTCGTCTTCAACTGGTGTTTTTTCTTCTTCGTTATCTTTGTTTATAATTGTGTGGTGTGCACAAATTGCTATTGTTGGTATTTTGGCATCTTTATTTAAAAAGCAATTATCTGCATTTAACGGTTTTGCTATGTCATTGGTAAAGAGAGTGTTGTTTTTATATAGTGTATTTTCTATTTCAGCAAGTATTTTCAAATATTTTGTTGCGAAAAGATTGGAATGTCCTTCTTTTGCAAAAACACCACCTTTGTGTGCTGGTTTGTAAAAATATAATGCACATTTATATTTATGTTTATCAGCATTTTTTGCCCATTGTTGAGAGCCTAAGCAGTGTCGGCGTATCTTATTGAGATTTTGATTTTCCGACCAATATTCTGTACTGTCAAAAAATATCAAATCTATGGCAGGATATTCGTTTGGGTTTTGGGCTATGCATTTTGCTATTGCAAGTACTGTGGCAGCACCAGAAAGACAATTTTGTGCTGTGTCTGTTGGGTAAGTATCGTAGTTGCACGCAAGTAGTATTTTATGTGGTTTGTCAGGGTTTATGCTTACATAAATATTTTTTCCAATGATATATCCTGTATCGTTTTTTATTTCAAAAGTCTCGTTGGAAATATTTGGAGTAAGTTTGTTTAGATAGTTTATTATTAATGTTGCTACACTATCATTTTTGAGCGAGCCGCAACTATGATTTTTTATTTTTGCAAATTTTTGAGCCATTGTAATTGCGTCTGTTGTATCAAATTGCAATTTATTGTTTGTTTTTGGGTGGTAACATGAGGTAGTTAATATTGTTACCAATAATATTGTTAATTTTTGTATTTTCATTTTTTTTCCTTATTTTTATGCAAAGTTATCATAATTAAATTTTGGTTTATTTTATCTATAATTAGTTGATTTTTATCTACGAATACTATTGTTTTTCATTAAAATTTCATTCAAATTTGTTGTGTAGAAAGGTAATGATGATTGGATTCTACAGATTGATTTTTTGAGTTAGACATTTTTGTTTTTTGAAAGCCGGTTTATATTGAAGTGAGGGAGAACGAGAATAATCTCGTTCTCTTTTTTTTATGTGTTTATACGTTGGGTGCCCAAAATAAAACATCGCCACACTTCTTAACTAAGTGTAGCGGTGTTTTGAATATTGTTAGATTTTTATGCTAATCCGTTGGCCTTAAACTGTTTTATATATGTTTCGTCCATTGCAGGAAAATATGTTTTCGACCATTCTTTTATAAATATTATCATTTTTATCAATGCTATTGATTGATTGTTAGCATATTCAGAAATTGTTTCTTGCAATTTTTCCAAAAATGCTTGGTGTTCAGATTTTTGGCTTTCGTAATATGGCGAATGGAAATCTTTGAGATATTTTTCTTTGAAACCAAAATGATATTCGGTGTAATCAATTAGTTCTGTTAGTATATCCATAATAACTTTTGGATTTTCTTTTCGCTTAAATGCACTATAAAACCTATTTATTATATCAAACCATTTTTTGTGTTGATTATCAAGTATGCTTAGATTTATTTTTAACTCGTCATAATCGAATAATATAAATTCGCTTTCTAAGCCAGGTAATTCTACATTGTTGTTTCTCAATAGTTTTTCTAAAATTTGTGTTCGAGAATCGCTCTCAAATTTTACTGTGAGCATTTCTTCTTCAAATGTTTTGCTTTTTTCTCTTTCTGCTGTGAGTTGGCTAAGGTCGTCGAGTATAAATGTATAAATTATTTTGCCTTCAAAGATGTTTGCGGTTATAGTTAACCAAAAAGCTGTAACTACTTCATCTTTTGTTTTTATTTTTACCTCGCGTCCTTTTGTGTTTACAATGTTTCCAAATTCAGCTTGGAGAGCTTGTGCCATATTTGTTTCTTTAGATGTAAATCCTAATATGTTGTATATGCTTCGTCCAAGAGCTTCTGCCGATTTGTATCCTAATAGATTGGTAAACAAGTCGTTGACGTATGTTATTGTTCCGTCTTCGGATGCATTTATAACGGCTGCTGTTATTATTGCAAATATGTTGTGTTCGTAGTTTTCTCTTTCTTTTACAAGTTTTTGCGAATCGTTGTATTTTGTTTTAAGTGTTGATAGTTCGCTATCTTGCAGTGCACTTTGTTGTTCGAGAGCCTTTTTTATGGCTTCCATTTCTTTTAATTCGTTGTAGAATGTTTCTTCGCGGTGCATTGCGTCTTCTTGATTTGCCTGCATTTCTTCAATTGTTTGGCGCATTTCTTCTTCTTGATCTTTCATCGAACGTGTTTGTTGGTTAGATTGTTCAAGAAGTTCTGCTGTTCTGGTATTGATGCGCGCTGTTTGTAGTGTTGATGCGATGCTTTCTGCGATTTTTTCTACAAGTTCTATTTCATAATCTTTTAAATTGTTGAACGATGCTAATTCTATTACTCCGAGTATGTCGTTTTCTATTTTTAGTGGCACAATAAGTAGTGCCTTGGGGTTTGCGCTTCCTATTCCAGATTCTATTTCTATGTAATTATCTGGTATATCTGTAAGATATATTGTGTATTTTTCTAAGGCTGCTGCACCAACAAGACCTTCACCCATTTTTATTTTTCGTTTGATGAATTTTTTGCGGTTGTATGCGTATGCCGATAGTAGTTCGAGATTTATGTCGTTAGGGTCGGTGTCGTTGTAGATAAATATTCCACCTTGGTTTGCCTTGAGATATTTTACAAGGTTTACGATTATATCGTCTGATAGTTCTGTTATGTCGTCGGTATGGTGACGCAATATTTCTGCAAATTTTGCCTGACCTTCTGTTGTCCAATTTCGTTGTATATCTTCACGTTGGCGTTTCTTTTGTTCGCGATTGGCTTGTACAAGCGATTTACGCATGTTTAATAGAGAATTGCCAAGTACGTCTTTGTCTGATAGTGGTTGATAGTCTGTGCTAAATTCGCCACGTCCTATTTCGTATGCGAAGTCGGATGTTTTTTGCAAACCTATTGTTAGTTGTTCAATAGAGTTTGCTGTTTCTCCAATTTCGTCGTTGTAAACCTCGTCTGTAAATTCTGGTAGTTCGCCTTCTGCAAGTCTTGCAGCGTATTTTTTTATTTTGCTGAGTGGGTTTACTATTAGGTTTGATATAAAAAATGCTAATATTATCGACAATACTATGCCTACTAATATAAAAATTACAAACATTCTTATGTTTGCGCGTCCTGCAGCAGCTGATTTTTCTACTGCTTGATTTGCTATTGCCGATGATTTTACTTCTATTATTGTTAATACTTTATCAACGTCGCTTATCATGCGGCTTATTATCTGGAAGTGTTTTTTTTGCTCGTATTTAAGGTCGAGGATGTATTCTTCGGTTTGTTGTTCAATCGAGTTGTTGTTGTTTCCTCCTGATATAATGAGTCTTCCCGTGCTATCGGTAGAAGTTTGTGGTTGTAAACTATTAGATTTTTTTGTGGAGTCGGTTGTGTTTTGTATATCCAACTGTTTTTGTCTTATTATGTTTCTTACTTCGGCTGGGTTGCTTATTAGCAGTTGGGCTATGTAAATTTCATCGTAAGATACTGTGTATTCTGTTTTGTATCTATTTTGTATGGCGATTATTGTATCTCTAAAGTTTTTGCGAAACAACATATCGTCATTGTTGCCTTCTGGCATTGTAATTACAGAGTTGAATGTCTGTGCAAGTTTTTCTTGTATTTCGACATGTTCTTTATGCAGGCTTTTAAGTTCTTTTTCGTTTTTTGCTGCATTAAAACTGCGTAGTGTTAGCATATCGTTGGCCAATAGATATTTTAATTGTGCTGCGGTGTTATTCATATCTTTGGCCAATTTTATGGTTGAACTTGTGCTATTTACCTTTTCCATGGAGTTGTATTGGTAAATGCCAATGCAGAAAAATACTGCGGTTACTAAAAAGAAACCAATCAATATTTTATTCCTTACGCTTAAATTGTAAAAAAAATGTCTCATATATACGTTTATTTTGAGGCTCTAAATTTATGTTAAAACTCGCTCTTTGCCAAATTTTGCATTGTTTTTTTGCAAGGCTTTAGTTCGTGTTTTTTCTAACTTGTTAAGTGCAAACTATGTACCGTTTTTTTTACTTGTTTGTATTTTTGTTTAAAAAACTGCTTTTGCCACTTGGCGTATGTTGTCGGTTTTTCCTACACTAAAATAGTGTACGCATGGCACACCGTGTGCTATTAGGTCTTTGCTTTGGGCGATAGTCCATTCTATTCCTATTTGGTAGATGTCGTCGTCGTTTTTAGCTTTTGTTACTTCTTGCATAAGTTCCATTGGTAAGTCGATATTAAACACCAATGGTATGGTATCTATATCTTTTTGTTTGGCTATTGGTTTTATGGCTGGTATAATTGGAACGTGTATTCCTGCTTGACGACAACGTTTTTCAAATTCGTAGAATTTGTTGTTATCAAAAAACATTTGTGTTACTATAAATTCTGCCCCAGCATCAATTTTTTCTTTTAGATGCATTAGGTCTATTTCAAAATTAGGTGCTTCTGCATGTTTTTCGGGGTATCCAGCTACGCCTACTGAAAAATTGGTTTTGTCTGTGTTTTTTAAATCTTTATCGAGATAGATACTGTTGTTAAGGTCTATTATTTGTTTTACGAGGTCTATTGTGTGTGAGTATCCGCCTTGTTCAGGGATAAAATATCTTTGTCCTTTGGGAGCATCACCGCGCAATAGTAATATGTTTTCTATGCCAAGAAAGTTTAAATCTATAAGAATGTTTTCTATTGCTTCTTTTGTCATACCTCCGCAGATTAGGTGTGGTACTGTTTCAACGTTTGGAAATCTGTTTTTTATTGCTGCCGCCAATGCTACCGTACCAGGTCTTTTTCGTATTATTTTTTTTGTTACGAGGTTTTCTCCAACTTGAGTATATACGGTTTCGTCCTGATGATATGTTATGTTTATGTTTAGTGGGTTAAACTCGGCGAGCAAGTCAAGTTTTTGGTATAAATTATTGATGTTGTGGCCTTTGAGTGGCGGGACGATTTCAAACGAAAATAGTGTTTTTTTGGTATTTTTAAGTGCTTCGGTAATTTTCATGCTCTTTTATTATTAATATCAAATGCAAAGATAATATTTTTTTGCAAAAAAACAATGCAATTAATATTTTTGCAGCAAAAATATTATAAACCATATTAGCATGGATAAAAAATTCGCCGAATACAAGAATTTCGACCTGTCGCAGATAAACAAGGATATTTTAAATAAGTGGCGGGTTGAAAATACTTTTTTGCAGAGTTTAGAAACTCGCGCGGGAAATCCGCAATTTGTCTTTTATGAAGGTCCTCCTTCGGCTAACGGTAAGCCTGGAATACACCACATACTTGCCAGAACTATTAAAGATTCTGTTTTAAGATACAAAACTCAAAAAGGTTTTTTGGTTAATAGAAAAGCTGGTTGGGACACGCATGGATTGCCTGTTGAACTTGGTGTGGAAAAATTGCTTGGTATTACAAAAGAAGACATTGGCAAAAAAATTTCGGTGGAGGAGTATAACAAAACCTGCCGTAAGGCCGTAATGCAGTTTACCGAGGAATGGGAAGATATTACCGAGAAAATTGGCTATTGGGTTGACATGGAACATCCATATATAACCTACACTTCCGACTATATTGAAACATTGTGGTGGTTATTAAAACAATTGTATAACAAAGGATTACTTTACAAAGGATATACAATTCAGCCATATTCTCCTGCTGCTGGTACAGGATTAAGTAGTCATGAGTTAAATATGCCTGATTGTTATCGTGAGGTAAAGGATACAACTGCTACTGTTTTGTTTAAGGCTATAAATAACAACGAAAAATCGGCAAAGATATTTGAATCTAACGATGAAGATGTTAGGTTTATGGCATGGACAACCACTCCATGGACTTTATTTTCTAACACTGCACTTGCAGTTGGACCTAAGATTGCCTATGTTAAAGTTAAGACTATCAATAGTTTTACTGGTCAAAGAATTTCAGTTATACTTGCTAAGGATTTAGTAGGTAGTTATTTCTCAGAAAAAAATAAAGACCTTAAATTTGAGGATTACAATGGAGGTAAGGATGTACCTTTTGAAGTTACCTCAGAATATTTAGGTTCTGATTTAACAGGAATTTATTACGAACAACTTTTACCATATATTCAGCCCACAGATGGAGATGCATTTAGAGTTATTCCAGGCGATTATGTTACAACATCTGACGGTGCGGGTATAGTACATATAGCACCAAGTTTTGGTGCCGACGACTTTCGTGTTGCTAAGCAAGCGGGAATTGGTTCGCTTACTCTTGTTGACAAACAAGGAAGACTTGTTGACGGGCTTGGCGAGTTTTCGGGTAAGTTTGTAAAAAAAGCATACGACGAAACTGGCAAAACAGATGTTGATGTTGATATAGTTGTTGAATTAAAAAAACAAGGCAAACTTTTCAAGTCAGAAAAGCATCTTCACAGTTATCCTCATTGTTGGCGTACTCAAAAACCAATTCTCTATTATCCGCTCGATAGTTGGTTTATTCGCTCTACAGCTGTAAAGGATCGTATGATAGAGCTTAACAAAACTATAAATTGGCAGCCACCATCAACTGGTAGTGGACGTTTTGGGCAATGGCTCGAAAATCTTATCGATTGGAATCTTTCTCGTTCGCGTTATTGGGGTACACCACTTCCAATTTGGAGAAGCGAAGATGGTACAGAAGAAGTCTGCATAGGGTCGTTCGTAGAATTAATCGAAGGCATCAATAAGTCTATTAATGTTGGATTTATGAAAGAAAATCCATATAAAGATTTTGTGCCAGGAGATTATTCAAAAGAAAACTACGAAAAAATAGACCCACATAAGCCTTACATTGATCAAGTTGTTCTTGTTTCACCATCAGGCAAACCAATGTATAGAGAGCCTGACCTTATCGACGTATGGTTTGATAGTGGAGCAATGCCTTATGCACAACTTCATTATCCGTTTGAAAATAAAGAACTCTTTAAAAAAATATTTCCAGCAGATTTTATTGCGGAAGGTGTTGACCAAACTCGAGGTTGGTTTTTTACACTCCACGCCATTGCAACTATGATTTTTGATTCTGTTGCATTTAAAAATGTTGTTTCTAACGGGCTTGTACTTGATAAAAATGGAGAAAAAATGTCAAAAAGCCGTGGAAATAGCGTAGAACCGTTCTCAACTATCGAAAAATTTGGTTCAGATCCTGTGCGTTGGTATATGCTTACAAACGCATCGCCATGGGAAAATCTTAAATTTGACCTTGATGGCGTTGATGAAATAAAGCGTAAATTTTTTGGTACACTTTATAATACATATTCGTTTTTTGCGCTATATGCCAATGTTGATGGTTTTAAATATGCAGAACCAGAAATTCCGATAGAAGAACGTCCAGAAATAGACCGTTGGATACTTTCTCTATTAAACTCGCTTATAAAACGTACGGACGAGAATTTTGCAAATTACGACATGACCAAGGCAGGTAGAGAAATTCAGGATTTTGTAACCGAAAACCTTTCTAACTGGTATGTAAGGCTCAACCGTAAACGTTTTTGGGGTGGGGGATACACAAAAGACAAAATATCGGCATATCAAACACTTTATACTTGCTTAGAAAAAATAGCACAGTTGATGGCTCCGATAGCACCATTTTATTCAGAAAAAATATTTACCGACCTCAATGCAGTAAGTGGTAAATGTAATCTTTCTGTTCATCTTGCACCTTATCCTCAATGCGATGAAAACCTAATTGATGCAGATTTGGAGAGTCGTATGGAAATAGCTCAAAAAATCTCATCAATGGTGCTTGCATTGAGACGTAAAGCAGCTATTAAAGTACGTCAACCGTTGCAAAAAATAATGGTTCCTATTCTTGATAAGAGTATGGAAGAACATATAGAGGCAGTTAAACGGTTGATACTCACTGAAGTTAATGTAAAAGAAATAGAATATTTGCATCAGACAGCAGGCATTATTTCTAAAAAAGTTAAGGCAGATTTTAAACAACTTGGTCGTAAACTTGGCAAAAATATGAAAGCTGTGGCTAATTATTTACAAGAACTTTCGCAAGAAGAAATTGCAAAGTTTGAAGCCGATGGTTTTATAAATGTGCCACTTAACGCAGAAGAAGTAAAAGTGCTTGTTTCTGAAACGGAGATTACCTCCGAGGATATTCCTGGACGTCTTGTTGCGAGCGAAGGTCGTATAACGGTAGCGTTGGATATCAACATTACCCCTGAATTAAGAAACGAAGGTTTTGCACGCGAACTTATCAATCGTATTCAAAATATTCGTAAAGAATCTGGTCTTGATGTAACCGATAAAATAGCGATAGAGATTTCTAAGACTGATGAACTTTCTGGTGCTTTGTCTGATTTTAAGGATTACATTTGCACTCAGACCTTGGCTGCATCTCTATCAGAGAAAGAGAATTTGCCGTCGGATGCAAAAACCGTTGAGATTGACGAACAACTTTCTGTTGCTATACGTATAACCAAAATATAATTGAAATGTAGCAAACGATTGCTATTTGGCATCGTTTCCTACATTTTTTACAAAAAAAAGAAGTTTAACAGCTAATATTTAAAGATATGGCAGAAGAAAAAACAAGATACTCCGATGAAGAATTGGCCGAATTTAAGGCTTTGATTCTTGAAAAACTTGAGGCTGCCCAATCGGCTTATACAATGTATGTTAACATTCTTACCCAAAAGGATGGTAACGACATAGCCGATACTTCGCCTACGTTTAAGACCTTGGAAGAGGGGCGTTCGGTGTTGTCGAAAGAAGAAGCTGGAACGCTTGCCGATCGCCAGCGAAAATTTATAGAAAAACTAAAGAATGCTCTTATTCGCATAGAGAATAAGACTTATGGAATAGACGTTACAACAGGAAAACTTATTCCAAAGGAACGTCTTATGGCTGTGCCTCATGCTACTTTGAGCGTGGAAACTAAAAATAATCGTAAAAAATAATAAGGCAAAAATACTTTAAAAAGCAGCGGTAAGTTTATTACATACCGCTGTTTTTTTAATACTCTATAGAGTAAATCTCTTTAAAAGAAGTGGATTGTTCTTGGGTGGATATGATAATTTGGCTTATGTATTGACCAAGCATCTTATATTCAAAACTTATTGTACTACTTGTAGTTTGATTGTTGAAAACTGTTGTTTCGGTTATTTTAGTTGGGAGATATTCAAACCGGTTTCCTATTAAACCAAGTCGAGATGCATATTCGTAATGGTATTCGAATATGTCGGCGAGTGTAAAGAGGTCTATGTTAAGGTTGTTTTTTTGTCCGTTATACTCAAAAGAATATTCTGTATCTACATTGTCGTTTTTAATTGTGTATTTTGTAAGTTTTCCGTCTTGCATAGTGAATTTATATTGCGAACCATTTGACGAAAAACTTGTTAGGTATCCGTTTTGGTAGTTATATTCTGTTGTTTTACCGTTGTTGAGTTTAAACGAAATAGCTTTTGCGTCTTCTATAATAAATGTACCTTCTGGTTCGTTGTCAAGATCGTTAACAACAACGCTATTGTTTTGATATGTAAAGTAACCAAAACCACTTGTTATAGATTCGTTATCGTATTTAAAATTGTAGGTTTCTGATTCTGTGCCAGAATCAAAAACTCCATTCCAAGTTATTTGTGTAATTTTGTTGGGTAGAATGCCACTTATTGTGGTTTCTTGCTCATCTTTTTCGCATGCTGTAATTGCAAAAAGCATCATTGTTAGCATTAAAATGCTGTATTTATTTAATTTTTTCATTTTATTAATTTTTGCTTGTTTGGTGATTGTAATTATCAAAACGTAAACACTAATTATTTATTGCTGTTATTACAATACTTCGCAGCCATTTGGGGTAATTAGTAAGTCGTCTTCTATGCGAATACCTCCAAAATTGCGATATTTTTCCAATAATTTGTAGTTTATAAAATTATCGAATTTTTTCTCGGCTCGCCATTGGTCTATGAGTTGAGGGATAAAATATATGCCCGGTTCATCGGTTATAGTCATTCCTTGTTCTAATTTTAAGCCATAGCGTAGATAACAAGGTCCAAATTGTTGGCTACGAACAATGTTGCTATTATATCCAAAATTGTTTTCACCGTAATTTTCCATGTCGTGAACATCAAGGCCAAGAAGATGTCCAAGTCCATGAGGAAAAAACATTGCGTATGCACCACATTCAACAATATCATCAGAGTTTCCACGCATTAGTCCAATGCTTTTAAGTCCGTCAACAATTTTTGAAGCAGCTATATTGTGCATATCGCGCCACAAAATTCCTGGTGCGGCAGTTTTTTTTACAAAATCTTGTGCGTTTTTTACTATGTCGTATATTTCTTGTTGCATAGTTGTCATTTGTCCAGAAACAGGAGTTGTACGTGTCATATCGCCAGCATAGTGGTTTGTGGTTTCTACACCAGCATCAACAAGGAGCAGACGACCTTGTTGTAGTGGAGAGTCGGATGGTTGGTTGTGGAATATTTCTCCATGAACTGTAACTATTGGTGCAAACGAGTTGTAATAACCTTCGCCAGCAGCATATCGATATATTTCTCCACTTATTTGACGTTCGGTTAAACTGCTACCTTTTTCTTTGCATAGCGAAATTACGTATTCGTGCATACGGCGTGTTATGCCAACGGCTTTTTTTATTTCTGCTATTTCTTCTAAATCTTTTGTTTTTCGCATTTGAGCAGCGGCATTGATTAGTTGCAACGATTGATTGTTTGGTATTTTGTTTATATCAATGTCGATAAGATTGGCTAAGAATATTTTTATTTCTGCTTGGTATGGAGTTATGTAATGAATTTTACGTTTTTGTTTAACTGCGTTTTGAATGAGATTTTTTAGGTTGTCTGTTGTTAGCCAATTGTCTATTCCGCTGTTGTAGGCTATTTGTTGCATAGTTGGTGTTTCTCCTGTCCAAATAATGTTGCAGAGAGGTGTATTGTTTCCAAATAATGTTTCTTCGCCAGTTTCAGTGTCTATAATTACTGCTACGTCTGGTATGTCTATGCCAGTGTAATATAATAATGTGCTATCTTGCCTAAATGGAAATGAGTTGTTATTGTAATTGAAGGGTAGGGGAGTGTTGCCAAGTAGGAGTATAATTCCTTGTTTAACGAGTTCTTTTAGTTTTTGGCGTCTTTTGATATATGTATTTTTGTCTAACATAGTTTTATCGTTTTTATATTTTTTCGTTGGTATAAAATAATGTTTTTTTTGCTATAAAATAAAAAAAATACACATTTTTTTTATTTTTTTTTGAAAAAAACAAATTTTCGGAACATGATTTGTTTTTGGTTAAAATGTAGGAAAACAAAAATTAATTGAACCATAAAAATAGAAAATCATGCCGTACAGACGTTTACCAAATACAGATAATGCACGTTTAAAAGCGTTGAAACGTGCAGTTGAGCTTGGCAAAAAACTTGACATTGGAATGCTTGCCTTTTCGCAGGCTACTTTATTAAAAATAAAGGCATTTCTTCCTTTGTTTGAACAAGCAGTAATGATGCAGAAAGAAGCACATTCGCGTCAAGCTGCCAAAAGTAGGGAATACGTTGCATCGTTGAAAAAAGCAAAATTATATATATCGCATTTTATTCAAGTTTTTAATTTTGCTGTTTTGCGTGGCGAAATTAAAGCTTCAAGTCGTCAGTTTTTTGGTATTGACCCCAAAGATAATCGTGTGCCAGAGCTTTCTACCGAGAATGAGATTATTACTTGGGGCAAGCGTATTATAAAAGGGGAAAACGACCGTATTATAAAACGAGAACAACCTATTCTTAATCCAAAGATTGCCGTAGTTAAGGTTTATTATGATGAATTTTGCGAAAAACTTAATTTTCAAAAAATGTTGCAGAGCATATCTGTGCGTGCCAACGATAAGGTAAGTTCTATGCGTTCAGAAGCCGATGCTCTTATATTAAAACTTTGGAACGAGGTGGAAGAATATTATGGCGGAGAAATTCCCGAACGCAAACGTGAACAAGCTGCTTATTATGGCGTTAATTATGTTTATCGTCCAAAAGAACGTGCTGTTTTGATAAATATGGCATCGTAATGTAACTTTTTTGTTTGGTATCCGTTTAACATAGTATGTTTGGATATACAGGAAAAAGGCGTTCGGCTTTTTGGTGTTTGCTTGGTACGTTGACCATAGTTGTTGGTTTTAACGGGCTTGTGGTTGATATTTATTCTCAAGCCACGTTACAATTGGAAGGATATAATGTTTTTAAGTTAGACGACATTAAATCTAACATTCGTAATAATTATTCTAAGGTAAGCATACTTGCAAATGTTGTTTGTGACGACAATATTAAAATGCCCGACGATAATATGAGTGTTGTAAAGGGCAAACTTTTACTTACTGCGTGTTGGCCAGATGGTGGGCAGCAGATTCTTATTGATTGGCAAAACGAAACCAATTATCTTAAAGTTTCTTCCCCTTTGTTTAGTAATGGTGTTATGGTTGATGCCAATAGTATAGAGTGTTTTCAAGATAGTATATCTATGCTTGATAATCTAAAGGTTGATGTTGTTGGCAATCGTATTTCAGTTGATTATTTTAAGTATCATTTTAATTTAACGGGCAATGCTGTTAGAGGTATGCCTGTATTTAAGATAAAACGAGAGTATTTGCCATTGGGTGGAGAGGTAATACTTGCGGGTGCTGATTTTAGGTCGGTAATTGGTGCTCGTGTTATTAAAACTGATTATGTAGTTCCGCTTGAGGTTGCAAAAAATCGTGTTCCAAAAATCAATACCTTGGGTAAGGTTTCTATTATGTTTATTGTTTTGGGTATCGCAATGTTTTTTATACCAGAGGGATTGTTAAATTCAAAGCATTATAATACAATAACAAATTTTCTTTCCAATCATAATCCGTTTAATGAATAAAAAAATGTTGTCTTAAAATATAAGTTTTTTATTATTTTAAGACAACAAATTTTTTATTAGTTTTTGGCGATGAGGGTTTCTATTCTTTTTATTGTTTCTTCTTTTCCCAAAAATTCAATAATATCGAAAATGTGAGGACCTTTGCATGCTCCAGCTAGTGCTATACGCATTGGGTTAAGAACTTTTCCGAAGTTTAACCCCGAAGTTTCTATCCAATTTGAAATTTGAGTTTCGAGGTTTTGAGCCGAGAAGTCATCAATTTCTTTTAGTTTTTCTATCGATTGTTTAAGCAATTCTGGTGTTTCTTGTTTGTAATATTTTTTCATATTTGTTGCATCGTATTCTTGCGGTGCTATGAAAAAATATTGTGCAGATGGCCATAATTCTGTTGTGAATGATGCACGCTCTTTGATTAGTCCGCAAATTTTTTCTGCATCGGCTTGGCTTATGTTTATGCCGTCTTTATTTGCGTCTTCAATGAGATATTGTGCAAGTTCGCTGTTTGGTTTTTTCTCAAGATATTGTTTATTAAACCATTTGTTTTTTTCAGGGTCAAACTTACTGCCAGATTTGGTTACGTGTTCGAGACTGAATAGTTGACAGAGTTCTTTTTTTGAAAAAATTTCTTGAGTTGTGTTTCCGGGATTCCAACCGAGCAGAGCCATCATGTTTATAAATGCTTCAGGAAAATATCCTGTTTCTTTGTAACCTTTTGAAACTTCGCCAGTTTTAGGATCTGTCCAGTTGAGAGGAAACACGGGAAAACCGAGCCTATCACCATCGCGTTTCGATAGTTTGCCTTTTCCATCTGGTTTGAGAATTAATGGTAGGTGAGCAAACTGTGGCATTGTGTCGGTCCACCCAAAACTTCTGTAAAGCAAGTAGTGAAGTGGCAAACTTGGTAGCCATTCTTCTCCGCGTATTACGTGCGAAATTTTCATTAGATGGTCGTCAACTATGTTGGCAAGGTGATATGTTGGCATGCCGTCAGATTTGAATAATACTTTGTCGTCGAGTATAGCTGTATCAGCTTTTACTTCACCGCGTATTATGTCGTGTAGCACAAGTTTTTCATCTTCTGGCATTTTAAATCTTATGACGTATGGTACACCTTGAGCAAGCAATTCTTCTGTTTTTTGTTGCCCCAACGTTAGTTGGTTTTTCATGTTGTTTCTTGTTGCTGGGCCATAACTTTGTACAGATGCTTTTTTTTGTTCAAGATCCTTACGCATTGCGTCTAATTCTTCTGGTGTGTCAAATGCGTAGTAAGCAAAACCTTGGTTTACAAGTTGTTCGGCATATTCTCTGTATAGATGTTTGCGGTCGCTTTGACGATATGGACCATATTCACCGCCTTGTTTGTCGCTTTCGTCTATGTCCAGACCAATCCATTCTAAACTTTTGATGATGTATTCTTCTGCGCCTGGTACAAAACGTGTTTGGTCTGTATCTTCTATACGAAGTATAAATTTACCTCCGTTTTTGCGAGCAAACAGATAATTAAATAATGCGGTGCGTACACCGCCTAAATGCAACGCACCTGTTGGGCTTGGTGCGAATCTTACTCTTACTTCCACTTTGTTTATAAAAAAATAATTTGGTTGCAAAAATAGTTAATTTCTATTGTTTTGCAAGATATTTTTTAACAACACTTTTAAACTATTTATTGGGGTAATATGTGTTAATAAGTTTAAAGTGTTGTTTTGTTTATGTAGTTAGTTTCTTTTTATGTATTTGTTTGCAAGGTAATCGTCTTTCATTAGTTCTCTTACATTTTGTAAATCTTGAGGAGTGTTTACCGATATGGTTTCTTGGTCGGTCATAGTCATTTTTACTCTCATTCCACTTTCTATAACTCTAATAAGATCAATACCTTCTGCCACTTCGAGTGGGGTAGGGAACATCATATTAAATTCGTCTATAAAATCGCGTCTAAAAACGTCAATGCCAAGTAACCTAAGTTGTGGACAACCCATAACGCCTGTACGAAGTGCGGGGATTGGCAAGCGCGAAAAATATAGTGCAAAATTGTTTATATCAACCACTACTTTTATTTCATTTGGGTCTTCAAATACTTCGTTAGAAGTTATTTCTGTCATTAACGATGATATTTTAAGGTTATAATCCATCACTAATGGGCTTATTGCTCTGCCTATCATATCGCTTGTAATCATTGGTTCGTCGCATTGTACAAGAGTTACAAGGTCAAATGTTGTTTGGTTTTGTTCTTCTATTTTTTTTACTGCCTCGCATACGCGGTCTATTGCTCCGATATGGCTTTCTTGTGTGTAGATACATTTGCCACCAATGGAATTTATGTAGTCTGTTATTTCTTTATCGCTTGTGGCAACATAAACATCACTGAAATCTTTGCAGAGTAGCATGCGGTTATATACGTGACCAATCATAGGCATACCAACAATATCTTCCATTGGTTTGCCAGGAAAATGTTTTGATGCCATGCGCGCTGGTATTATGCCTACTATGTTTAATTTTTGCTCCATATTATTGTTATGTTATAATGATTGATTCGACTTTTTTGCCGTGGTTATTTGCAAATTTAATAAAACTAATAAAAATAAAAAAAATAATGTCAAATTTTTAGTTTTTTGTTTTGGTTTATTAAGATAAACATTTTAATTCAATCTACATTGCGATAGTGTTTTTTTGTAAAAAAAAATAGTATTAATCCGTTTAAATAATATTTTTTCTCTTTGCAGTACCCTTTAACGTACCCTTGACACCCCTAAATGCCGTTTTGCAGTAGTTTTGCAGTAGAAAAAAGTGTGGTTTACCGTAGTTGTGAAGTAGTGGATTTTTTGACTTTTAGGGGGTGAAAAACGTAAATTTGTAATGTAAGCCGAAAGGAAATTTTCGACTGGCGAAATAATTAACGAATTTTTTAACCTTTAAATATTGAGTCTTATGAAAAGATTATTTACACTACTGACAATTCTGTGCATCACAACGCTAACGGCGTTTGCGCAGGATGCCGTCCAAATCAGCGGCAAGGTAGTTTCCAAGACCGATGGCGAACCTCTTATAGGTGTTACCATCATCGAGAAAGGAACTACCAACGGAACTATCACCGACATCGAGGGTAATTACTCGCTCAGCGTTAATCAAGGCGCAACTATTACCGCCTCTTATGTAGGCTTCAAGGCTGAGGAATTTCCCGTCAACAACGGTGGAACTATTAATTTCACTCTCGAAGAAGACAACGTCGGAATCGACGAGGTTGTTGTAATCGGCTACGGTACGCAGAAGAAAAGCGTCGTTACGGCGGCTATCTCCAGCGTCAACGCCGACGACATCGCAGGTACTACCGCTCGTGTGGACAATGCTTTGAGAGGTGCTGCATCGGGTATTACCGTTACTGCATCGTCAGGTCAGCCAGGTGCTGCCTCGCAGGTAAGAATCCGTGGCGTCGGCACTATAAACAATTCTGACCCACTTTATATCGTTGACGGTATGCCTATCGACGGCGGTATCGACTATCTCGCACCAAGCGACATTCAGTCAATCGAAGTCTTGAAAGACGCTGCTTCTGGTGCTGTATACGGCGCACGCGCTGCCAACGGTGTCATCATCGTTACAACTAAAAAAGGCAAAGTCGGAAAGGCTGTCGTTGCATACGATTTCAGTTACGGTTTCCAAAACCCAAGCAAAACCCGCGACGTACTCAACGCCGAAGAATACGCCACCCTTTGGAACGAGTTCCTTATCAATTCAGGACAAGAGCCACGTTTTGACCTCGCCGCAATCCGTGCCAAGGGCATCGACACCGACTGGCAAAAAGAACTTTGGAACAACAATGCTCCCATTCAAAGCCACCAGTTGAGCGTTTCGGGTGCCAACGACAAGGTAAACTACTATTTCTCTGCCGGTTACTACAATCAAGAAGGTATCGTCGGTGGCGACTACGACCGCTCAAATTATGAAAGGTTCAACTTCCGCACCAACAATATTTTTACTCTTGTTGATGCAAAAGACCGCAATTGGCTCAACAAAGTTAATGTCGGAATCAACATTGCTTATACCCACATCAATTCGGTTGGAATCGAGACAAACTCCGAATTTGGTTCGCCACTTGGTTCTGCTCTTATGAATCCGCCTACATTCCCTATTTATTCTGAAGATCCTGACGCCGACAGAGCCGCTCACGCTGGCGACCCGTGGCTTATCACCGACAAAAACGGCAACCTCTATTCAATTGTTGACAGTTACGAAGGTGTTAAACTTCAAGAACTTAAAAATCCTATGGCGTTCCTCTCGTTGCCTGATCCGGGAAGTTGGTCTGACAAGTTCGTTGCTAATTTCTACGCTGAGGCAACCCTTTGGGACAATCTCAAATTCAAGACTTCTTACGGTGCTGATATGAGTTTCTGGGGCAGCCGCAGCGCAACTATCCCTCACTATATCAACACTATGGAAAAACCGTCGGTTTCTGACGCTTCTATGAGTTGGAACAAAGGTCTTGATTGGCAGTGGGAAAACACTTTGAGTTACGACAAGACCATCGGCGACCATACTTTCCAAGTCCTTCTCGGTCAGTCGGCTAAGAAAAACAAAGGCGCGTACCTCGGCGCATACTCCAAATATTTGATTGCTTTGGATTATGACAGACTTTACCCCGACTTCACAACAGGTAACTCTGCTAATGCCGACGAGCGCAATGGTTGGGGTGCTGATAATGCCGACCACACTCTTGCTTCTCTATTTGCTCGTGTAAGTTACGACTATAAGAGCCGTTATATGTTGCAGGCTACCGTTCGTCGCGATGGTTCTTCCAACTTTGGTCCCGATAATCACTATGCTACATTCCCTTCATTCTCAATTGGATGGAATATCACTCGTGAATCTTTCCTCGAAAACCGTCCGCAGTGGTGGAACAACACAAAACTCCGCTACTCTTGGGGTAAAAACGGTAACGAAAACATTGGTGCTTTTGCTTATACCGTCAACACCGCAACAGGACATATCAACAACTATTTCTTCGGACAAGAAGGCAGCGAGATTTCCACAGGCGCAAAGGCTTCGGGCATTCCTAACTCCGCTATCCAGTGGGAAGAGAACATTCAGCACAATGTCGGAATCGACATGGACTTCTTCAACTCGGCTCTTAATGTTACCGTTGAATGGTACAAGAAAATCACCGACGGAATGTTGCAGACTCAGCCAATCGTTACTTACGTCGGCGAGGCAAAGCCAACTGGCAACATCGGAAAAATGGAAAACAAAGGTTGGGAGTTTGACGCTTCGTACCGTTGGAAGGTAAAACAAGTTAACTTTCGTTTCGCTTTCAACGCCTCTTACTTGAAAAACAAACTCGTCAACTACGGCACAGAAAGCGGCGAAAACGATGTAGAGAGCATGTCGGCGGCTGGTTTCGGCGTTATCGCACACGCAAAGAACGGCGAACCTTATCCTTACTTCTACGGCTACCAAACGGCTGGCGTATTCCAAAATCAGGCACAAATCGAGGCTTCGGGTTTGAAATACGGCGACCAGACCCCAAAACCCGGCGATCTTATCTTTGTTGACCAAAATGGCGACGGCGTTATCGACGACAACGACAACACCAAAATCGGAAAGGGTATGCCCGACTGGACTTACGGTTTCTCCCTCAACGCTGATTATAAAGGCTTTGACTTTGTGGCTCAGTTCCAAGGCGTTTTGGGTGCTGACGTTTACGACGCAACCCGCCGCAACGACCTTCAGTTCATCAACTTGCCCGCTTACATCAAAGACCGTTGGACTGGCGAAGGAACTTCCAACTCTGTTCCGAGATTCTCCAACACCGACTACAACAACCACTCGTCAGACCTCTTTGTCAAGAACGGTTCTTACATGAGGCTTCGAAACATCGAACTCGGCTACACTTTGCCGCAATACATTACGAAAAAAGCGTTCATTTCTAAGGCTCGTGTCTTTGTATCGGCACAGAACGTCTTCACTCTCACCAAGTACGAGGGCTTCGATCCTGAAATCGGCGCAAGCACAACTGCAATCGGTATCGACAAGGGTATCTATCCTCAAGCAAGGACAATCACCTTTGGTTGTAATGTAACATTTTAGTCGTTAAACTTTTTAAAACGGATTTCATTATGAAAAACAACATAAAACTTTCATTAGTAGCATTGACACTCGCCACAATGGGCTTGAGTGCCTGCTCAGAGGATTTCTTGGAGGTGCAGAATCCCACACAGTTGTCGTTGGAGGAATATTTTGCCGACCCTGACAACCTTCAAAGCGCAATTACAGCTGCATACGCACCTCTCCACTGGTTCGACTACAACGCGCACAAGGACTGCTCTTACGGCGACCCAACTTTCATCGCCGACATCATGTCAGACCAAGTGTTTTGCGGCGGCGGCAACTCTACCGACCAACCGCCCTTGCAAAAAATCGGCAACTGGGCTTCTGACGCTCAGAACACTCCTATAAGCCTTTGGGACGACTGCTATTCGGGTATCAAGCGTTGCAACGACTGCCTGTCGTACCTCGAAAACTTCAACGGCGACAACAAGGCTCAACTCACTGCCGAAGTTTACACTTTGAGGGCGTATTATTACAATATCCTCTGGAAGTTTTGGGGCAACATTCCCTACTACGACGGCACGAGCGAATATCCGTCGCCCTCGGTTGACAACGGCTACACCGCGCCTCAACTCACTGCTTCGGACGCTTACAATCAGATTATCAAGTATCTTGAACTTGCCATCAACGAGTCGTCTTTCCCGTCAACACAGAAAGCCGGTGAGGAGGGACACACCACAAAGGCTGTTGCAAAAATGCTTTACGCCGACTTTGTTCTTTATCAAAAGGACAACGGTCGTTACAGCACCGCGCTTCAATACATGGACGATGTCATCGCTGAATATCCTTTGAGCGACTTCACCAAAATCTTCACCGAGGAGGGCGAATGGTGCAGCGAGAGCATTTTTGAAATCAACTACGCTAAGGTCGGCACTCGCGATTGGTACGACAACGACCGTGTTGCAGCCGGAACAGTTTTGCCAGCGTTCTTAGGACCTGCCGACGGTATCGACGACGTTTCAAGCGGCTGGGGATTCGGTCCAATCAAGGAGTCGGCTTGGGATTTGTTTGCTGACGGCGACCCACGTCGCGAGGCTTCCATCATCGACGCTCGCGGCAAGGCGACTTCAGGACGTTATCAAGCCACATTCCTCTACAACAACAAGTACGCTCCCCGTGCCGTCAATCTTTCATCGACTGGCGACCCCAACCTTTCGTATGGCAACAACCGCAGAATTTTCCGTTCAGCCGAGGCTTACCTCAATGCCGCTGAACTTTCTGCAAAACTCGGCAACGGCAAGGCTGCCGATTATCTTACCGCTCTTAGGTCTGCTCGTGGCGTGTCATACACAGGCAGCAGCCTCCAAGACATCATCGACGAGGCAGGCAGAGAGTTTGTTGGCGAAGGCAAAAGGTTCTTTATCATCGTAAGGAACGATGGCGAGGATGGTATCAGTGCTGAAAATATTCTCGTAGGTGCTGCTAACGACAATTCCGGCAAATACACCTACACCGCCGAGCAACTCGCTCAAAACGGCAGATTCTTAATGAGCAAGAAGTATTTGGCAATTCCGCAAGAGGAACTTTCTGCCGACCAGAATCTTAAACAAAATTAATTGACAATTGACAATGAACAATTGACAATTGATAATTTAAAATTACAATTGCGTAGGTAATTGTCAATTGTCAATTGTTCATAAAAAAAATATAATATTATGAAGACAATAATAAAATATATGGCAATCGCTGCTTCGGCAGTTGCATTGTACGGCTGTCAGGACGAGCATGACGACATCAATACACACAACCTTCCGTCAGCCTCCGACATCAACGTAGAACTTCAGATGTTGGACTCCAACAGGGTTAGATTCAACCTCTTGAACCAAGGTAATGTTCCAATTTGGCACTTCAGCGACGGTAGCCAAAGCACTGAAAACGGATTTGTAAAACAGTTTCTTATGGCTGGCGACTATTCCGTCGAAGTCAAGATGTACAACAAGAATGGTGTCAGCGAGGGCAGCATAACCAAGGAGTTTTCGTTCACCGAGACATTCGCCAACTACGACAACGAAATTGCAATCCTCACCAGCGGCAGCGAGTCTGTTTGGCAGATTGCAAAGGACGTTGCGGGACACGTTGGCTGTGGTGAAAATCAGGCTAATCCTACAGGTTGGTATAGTGCTGAGTCGGGCGAAAAAGATGGCACTGGTCTTTACGACGACAAGTTTATTTTCAATGCCGACGGCACTTACACCTACAATCCCGGCGACGACGGACTTACATACGTCAACGTTGGCACCACGGCACTCGGCAACGCGCCCGGCACGGAAGATTTCGACGCACCAAACAGCGAAATCAAAGGCACTTGGAAACTTGAATACCGTGGCTCTCAACTCTACCTCGTTCTCTCGCCAAAAACTGTCCTCGGTTATTTGGCTGACGACGCACAATGGAATGCCCCCGAATTTGCTGTTACTCAGGTTTCTGCAAAGAAAATTACTCTCGTATGGAACGGTAACGGAATTTCTTGGCAGTACATCATCGCTCCTTACAGCGAAGCACCGCAAATCGAAAACCTTTGGAGCGACGACCTCGAAAAGTACGAAACTTATTACAACCCCGGCTGGGCTGTTGATCCAATTAGTGACCAACTCTCTGTCGTACAAAACGGCGGCGTTTATAAAATTTCTGCGCCAATCGCAACTTCCGACACTTGGCAAAGTCAGGTGAAACTATTGAGCAACGTGTCGTCCGCTGCCGACAAGGTTTACGACTTTTCCGTTATGTTGACACCAAACGCCAACCACGACAATGTTACCGTAAAACTCACCGAAACTGGCAACGATGAAAACTTCCTGTTCGAGGAAAAAGTTTCGATTGAGGCGGGCAAACCCAACGAAGTCAAGTTCACCGCAAAACAAGGCGTTGACGCTGCGAAACTCACACTCGTATTCGATTTTGGTTGGAATCCCGAAAACTTCGAGGTAACGGTTTCAGACATCACATTTGGTGAAAGTGTTTCTGGTCCAATAGATTCTGATCCTGAACCCATAGTTGAATTTGAAGAAAATCCTGAAGGTAGCATACTTTCTGAAGTTGCTTCTTCATGGCAAACAGCCACATATCACGGAGCAGCAGATTGGTCTGCTTTAAATGATTTTACAGTTACTAAAGAAGGTACCAACTATAAAATTCACTTTACCAATTCTTCTGACGCACAATGGAAAGCACAGTTCCGTCTTGTTAGTCAATATTTAACTAAGGCAGGTGAAAAATTCGATATTCGTATCAAGGTAAAATCGGATAAAGACATCTCGAAGGCTACATTCAAACTCTTGTCTATGGACGAACAAAATGCAAACTTTACAGGTGATGGTATACGTAAAGATATTGAAGCAGACGAAGTTACTGAATTTATTGTAAACGGTTTTTCTTCTGAAAACGATATGGAAATAACCACACGATATCGACAAGATGGCATAACCGCCGAAAAACTCGACAATGGTGATCCTCAAACAGGTGGACTTACAATCTTGTTTGACTTTGGTGGCAACCCAGAAGACTGCAATATTGAAATTTTTGATATTGCAATTCAAAAATCGAAATAACATCTCCCTTCTCATAAATAAGTGTAATTTGGTTTAGTAATGAAACTGCGGTGGAAAACACTTCCGCCGCAGTTTTTAAAAAATTTATTTGCCCAAAAAATTAGACTATGAAAACATTTAATCTTACAATATTTGCATTGTCGTTGCTTGTGATTACAAGCTGTGCTGGTTGTGATGACAATGACGACGAATTGTCAAAACAGACCTCAATCACCGTTTCGCCACAAAATACGACAATCGATTTTGAAGGCGGTGAAATAGAACTCACTGTCAATGCCGACGGCGACTGGGGCGTAACGTCAAAATCCGATTTCTGCACCGTTGACCGCAAGGGCGGCGTTGCCGGTGAAAACAAAGTTAAGGCCACAATCGCCAAAAACTCAACAGCCGACAACCGCACTGCAACAATCAATTTTTATGGCGGCGGCACGTCAATCAATTGTGAAATCGTGCAAGGCTACGATGAGGCAAGTTTCAATAGTGGCGACATCACAGCCCCCGACGGTTACAAACTCGTTTGGCACGACGAATTTGATGACGCAACTCTTTCGTCAGACTGGACCTACGAGGTGCAGAACTCTGGTTGGGTCAACAACGAACTCCAAAACTATCGCAAAGACGCAATCGACGGCAAAAATACTGTTGAAATTAAGAACAACATTTTGAATATCAATTGTTTTAAGGGTAATGACGGTAAAGTTTATAGCGGCAGAATCAAAGCTAAAGAATCTACCGGTTGGAAATACGGCTACATTGAGGCTCGTATTCAATTGCCAAAAGGCAAAGGCACTTGGCCAGCATTTTGGATGATGCCTGTCAATGTCGATTGGGCTAACGAGGGTTGGCCAAAATGCGGCGAAATCGACATTATGGAAGAAGTGGGCGCAAATCCCAACTACGTTTCGTCGAGCCTTCATGCCGAAGGACACGTCCACACTCTCGGCAACCAAGTAACGCACGAAATGCTTTGCGATGGTGCTGAAGACGGTTTCCACACCTACGCCATCGAATGGACAAAAGAGAAAATCACGACATACGTTGACGGCAAACTTCAACTATCGTACAAGTCGGATGGCACTGTCAAAAACTACCCTTACGACAAGCCTTACTACATAATCCTCAACCTTGCATGGGGCGGCGACTGGGGCGGCTACAAAGGTATCGACGAGTCAGCACTGCCTACCACAATGCTTGTGGATTACGTAAGAGTTTTTCAAAAAAAATAATGTTTTCTATTACTAATTAAATATTGCCATTTTTTGGCAAAACTAAATTTTTATTCACCTTAAATTAATTATTTAAAATGAAAAGACAATTTTTTTATGCAATGATGGCTATTGCCATGTTATCAAGTAGTGTAATGTTTACCTCTTGTAGCAAAGATTCTGACGACGACCCTGCTCCCGTAACCCAAGAGCAGACCGAGGACAATGGCACAACTTCCAACGGTGGTACAACAAATAACGGTGGTACAACAAACAATGGTGGTACAACAAACAATGGTGGCGGTGGTGATATTGCCAAACCCGATTTTTCGTCGGTAGCGTGTCTCAATGGTAGCGATTATTATATAATCAGCCTCAACTCAATGGCTTACGAATACCTTGAAGATAAGGGCAAAATTGTAGCTAATCTTGGTGTTGATGATGTTAACACGGCACTTTACCTTTGGGAAAACACTTGTTCTGGCGATAAACTCAATGGCAAAGATTGTTTTGGCAACGATTCGGATGGCGGAGTTTCAATTTCGTCTAACAGTGGCACAACTTGGACTGGCTTTGGCTGGTGTCGGCTTGCAGCATTCGATTTTTCTAAAATCGACGATTCTTACACCCTTCACATTTCGGTACGTGGTAGCAAAGCCGATGCTGAATGCTATATGGCTTTTGTAAGTCCCGATTTAAGTGGCAAAGAGTTTAAAGTAACTCCCGCTGTAAAAGATCTTAGTGGCAATGCTTTTAATCTCAACACCAATAATAAATGGGTAGAATACGAATTTTCGGCAGGCGATTTAATTGATGCTGGTGTTAATTTCACCGCTTTTGATGGTTCAAAAGGCATCAATTTCCCTTCTGTTGGCGGTTTTACTGGTGGAACTATTGATTTAGACGCTATCTTTTTCTACAAAAAGAACTGATTTTCACCAATTTTTATAGACTAACTTTTATTTGGCGCATATATTTTTTAAAAAGGTATTTGCGCCTTTTTTGTTAACCGAAAAATATATCTAATAATATGAATAACAAATGTTTTGGCTTTTCGCTGCTATTCGCATTAGCGTTTTTTGCAAGTTGTAACAAAAACGACAATGACAATCCATCGCCAATAGATGAGGAATCTTTCGGAGTTGAACTTTCGCTCGATAGCACCGAATTTGTTTATCAATCGAAATCTACCAAACGTGGAATAGGTTTCAATCGAATAACTACTACCATGGCGCAAAACGTTGGCAACACTATCTCTTGGGCATACAACTGGGGCGGCACTTGCGATAATTCTATTGCCGACGCTTTCGATAAAAGTGGGGTAGAATATGTGCCGATGGCTTGGAACAGCAAAGCCGATTACGACAAAATTGCTTCTTTTGTTAAAGCGCATCCAAACACTAAGCATATTCTTGGATACAACGAACCTAATCTAACGGATCAATGCAACGAAACACCTTCACAAACGGCTGCAACTTGGCCTTTGCTTGTAGATTTTGCAAAAAACAACGGGCTTTCGGTGGTGTCGCCTGCGATGAATTACGGCACGTTGCCCGGATATTCCGACCCGTGGAAATGGCTTGACGAATTTTTTGCCATCGATGGTATCAATCTCAACGATATTGTGGCTACGGCAGCGCATTGTTATATGCAAAACGAAGGTGCGCAATTAGAATTTGCCAAAAAGTTTGCAAAATATGGCAAACCTATCTGGATTACCGAATTTGCCGCTTGGGAAAACAATCTGCCTTCTACTCCCGAAGGTCAGCAGGCTTTTCTTGTCAAAATGGTAAACTCTTTTGAACAAAGTCCTGAAATTGAGCGATATGCATGGTTTATGTACGATTATAGCCAATCGCCAAACAAATATCCATTTATTGGTCTGTATTACAATCAGTTGATAACCGATTTGGGATTAATATATTTTAATATGTCGTCGTTTGATGCCGATTTGGTTTATCCTCAAGGCAAATGGTTCCCTGCCGAGCATTATTGTGCTTGCAGCAACGATCTCGAAATCGCTGTCAGCACCGACCCTTCGGGAGGCAATCTTATGATTTCGGGTTTCAACAAAGGAAAATTTGCCGAGTATAAGGTAAAACTTGCTAAAGGCGACAATTTTCTAAATCTTAGATATTCTGCCAATCGCGAATCAGAATTTGTTGTTGAAGTCGATGGTGGCGAACCAATTATGGCTGTGTTGCCTGCCGATGGTAACAATTGGCTCAATGCAAAAATCAAAATTATATCAGATAATAATCGCGATGCAATAATAAGGATTAGCGTAAATTCTGGAAGACTTAATATCAATCGATTGGCAGTAAGCGGCAAGTAAACATAACTTACAACAAATTTTTGTCAACAAATTAAGTGAAACATGTTATTCGCAAAAATCAGCCGTTTTTGAAATTTATTTTAAAAATGGCTGATTTTTTCATCTGATTATAACTAAACCCCTGCACATTGGTGGCGTAGCCGTTAATATGCAGGGGTTATTTATATCGCCTTATCCCGTGCTTTTTAAGTTTTCAAAAAACAAAACCATTTATTTCATCAGTATTGCGCCGCCGTTGGGCTGTATGGTTATTTTGGCGCGGCCTTGCTTGTCGGTCTTGAGGGTTGTTTTGGTCGGGTTGCCGTTCTTGTCGTCAACATAATAAGTCAAAGTTGTGTTGGCAAACATCGGGAGGTTTATGGTAAGGCTCAATGGCTCTTTTTGGGCGTTGAGCGCGGCTACGTACCATTGGTCTTCGTGACGGCGCGCAAGCACTACGTATTTGCCCGGGAAACCGTCGATGAATCGGGTTTCGTCCCATGAAGAAGGCAATGTCCTTAGGAAATCGAGTTCAAACTGCGGCACTTCTGTAAGGTTGTTGGGGCAGAGGGCGGCACATTGTATATAACTCTGGTTGGTGATACCCGAGGCCAGTTCGAAGATATCGGTGGTCTTGCGGGTATGACGGCTCTTGTTGTCACGGCTCAGGTGGCGGTTCAGGATGACACCGCCCCAGTCCATCGTGGCCACGGCATTGCGGCAGAAGGGGTGCATGCAGAGGT
>CALFIU010000124.1 GCA_937877455.1 uncultured Bacteroidales bacterium | reverse complement strand
AGAAAAATAAATTTGCCATTTTCGCAAACTCCATTTCCACCCCGAAAAATAAATTTGCCATTTTCGCAAACTCCATTTCCACCCAGAAAAATAAATTTGCCATTTTCGCAAACTCCATTTCCACCCCGAAAAATAAATTAATATATAAAGGAGTATTCTTAACAAATCAATAAGTAATATTTTCAATTATTTTTTATCATTAGATTATACTATTATTTATAATTCTTTACAATTATTAAAGCGAAAACCAAAATAAATTTAAAATATTAAATAAAAATACAATATAATTTTCTTGAAATTAAAAAATTAAATAAAAAAATTAATAAAAAAAACAAAAAAATATTTTAAACAATACAAAATATTTTACAGATTTTAACAAATATATAATACTGATATTCAGAGATTAATAAAAAGTAAAGAAGATTTTGCAAAAAAAAATTAAAAAAAATTGCAAAAAAATTTGCATAATAAGAAAAAGAGTTGTATATTTGCAACGTTGATTTAAGAAATAACAAGTCAATGAAGTAATAAGTAAAAAAGAATTTGAGAAAAGGACAATGTTTATTATTTAAGTCAACAAAAAATAAAAGAAAATAAACAATAGACAATTTTAAACTTAAGGATTATGATTAAAAGTGTTGTAAAAATGTTGACGACCGAGATGACAAACGACGCATTTCGCGAAGGCATGGTAGGAGTCAACTCACTGCTAAGCGCAGCTGAAAAAACGGTAGAGCTTACAACAATAGCTCCCGTCTTCGCCCAAACATTGAACGAATATACACGGGCGTTGGATAACGTGGCGGACGCAACCGCCGAAACAAAAGCCTTACAAGAGGCCGACAAAGAGTTTATATCCTATTGGAATAGGCAAAAAAACTATCTCTACGGATTAAAAACATCTTTCGCAGATACAGATGCCAAAAATACCGCACAATTGGTATATGACATTATGTCGGCAGAAGGAAGTTTATCAAAACTCTCATACGAAGACCGATATGGTAAGGCAGAAAAACTAATAAACCGACTCGATGAGCTTGACGAAACGGTTTTGGCCAAAGCCGATTGCGATATTTGGCTAAAAAATATCAAGCAAAAACTGCAAGCCGTACAGTTGGCAAAAGAAAACCGCGATGCTGCAAAAGCCGCCATAATAATTGGTTGCAGAGCAAGCGCAAGGGCGCAGTTGGAACTTGTATACACCTTTGTGGTTAAATACATCAACTTTAAGCTAAAATTTGGTGACATAGAAACATACCAAGAGCTTGCTGCTAAAATGAACGTGGTTGCAAAAGACATTAACGCTAAAATATTAGCAAAAAAGTCTTTACAAAACGCATCAGAAATCTCCGGCGAGGAGGACGGCGTGGCTGTTTAGCCAAGTAGATTGAACTCAACTCAACTCTATTTTTATATTTAATTCAAACTCTATTATTTATTTATTTTCCCCGTTCTGGCTTTAATTAGTCAGAACGGGTTTTTAGTTTTATAATACACAACTCAAACACCCAATTACCCCATCATCAAAAAACATAACAAAAAATTTCAAAAAAAAACGCAAAAAGTTTTGGTTTATAAAAAACGTTAGTATATTTGCAGCACACAACAGCACAGCACAACAGCCTGTATTGTTAAAATAAAGTATTAAAAATCAAGTAAATAATAAAACAAAAATGTATCTATTAGGCTTTGACATAGGCAGCAGTTCAGTAAAGGTTTCGTTGGTAGAAGCCGCCACTGGCAAATGCATTGGTGCAGCATTTTCGCCCAAGCACGAAATGACCATAACAGCACAAACCCCAGAGCAAGCAGAACAAGACCCATTGCTATGGTGGGAAAACTTAAAACTTGCACTTGCCGAGGTTTTAAGAACATCAAGCGTTAAGGGCGACCAAATAAAAGCCATTGGTATATCATACCAAATGCACGGACTTGTGGTTGTGGATAAAAATAAAAAAGTATTACGTCCCGCCATTATTTGGTGCGACAGCCGTGCCACACAAATTGGAGCCAAGGCCTTTGAAGATTTAGGAGCAGACAAATGTTTAGGACATCTTCTCAATTCGCCCGGCAATTTTACCGCATCAAAACTCAAATGGGTAAAAGACAACGAACCAGAAATATACAATAAGATATACAAAATAATGCTCCCCGGCGATTACATTGCCATGAAACTCACTGGAGACATTACAACCACCGTCAGTGGACTTTCTGAAGGTATGTTTTGGGATTTTAAAAACAACACCACTGCCGATTTCTTATTCGACTATTACGGCATCGACAAAAACCTTTTGCCAACAATAGTTCCCACATTTGCAGTGCAAGGCGAGGTATGCCAAGAAGCAGCACAAGAACTCGGATTGGCAAAAGGCGTAAAAATAAGCTATCGCGGTGGCGACCAACCCAACAACGCACTCTCGCTCAACGTTCTCAACCCCGGTCAAGTGGCTGCAACAGGTGGCACTTCTGGCGTAGTTTACGGTGTAAGTGGCGAAGTAAAATACGACCCACTCTCGCGCGTTAATACATTTGCACACGTAAACCATAGCGAAAAACTTACACGTTTGGGTGTGCTTTTATGTATCAACGGCACAGGAATACTCAACTCTTGGCTACATAAAAACATCGGCGAAACGGGTTTAAGTTACAAAGATATGGATACAATAGCCAATTCTGCACCCATAGGTAGCGAAGGATTAAGTATGTTACCTTTTGGTAATGGAGCAGAAAGAGTTTTGCGTAATGCAAATCCTGGAGCAGCAATGATGAACATCAATTTTAATATACACAAAACACCACACATTTACCGCGCTGGTCAAGAAGGCATTGCCTTTGCATTTAAATACGGCATGGACATAATGAAGGAAACTGGCATTAATATCAACACAATACATGCAGGGTTGGCAAATATGTTTTATTCCGACGTGTTCCGCAACACCTTGGCAACAACAACCAATGCCGTTATAGAACTTTACAACACCGACGGTTCTGTTGGTGCAGCAAGGGGGGCTGGTATTGGCGTTGGAGAGTATAAAACACCAGAAGAAGCTTTCAGCAACCTCAAAGTGGTAAAAACCACCGAACCAGACACAAAGCATGCCCAAGAATACACCGAGGCATACAATAAATGGCTCGAATGTTTAGAAAAAATCAACAAACAATAAAAATCGTTAACCAAATTACACATTACAATAAAAAATTTTAAAACAAAATGGCAAAAGAATATTTCGCAAACATTGGCAAAATCAAATTTGAAGGTAAGGATTCAACCAATCCAATGGCATTTCACTATTACGACCCAGAAAAAGTGATAATGGGCAAAAAAATGAAAGATTGGCTACGCTTTGCAATGGCATGGTGGCATACACTCTGTGCAGAAGGCGGCGACCAGTTTGGTGGCGGTACAAAGAAATTCCCTTGGAACGAAGGTCCCGATGCTGTTACAATTGCAAAACAAAAAGCCGATGCAGGTTTTGAAATTATGCAAAAACTTGGCATTCCTTACTTCTGTTTTCACGATGTAGACCTCGTTAGCGAAGGCAACTCGGTAGAAGAATATGAATCAAACCTAAAACAAATTACCGACTACCTCGCAGAAAAGATGAAAGAAACCGGCATCAAATTGTTATGGTCAACAGCCAACGTTTTTGGTAATGGTCGTTACATGAATGGTGCATCAACCAATCCAGATTTCGACGTTGTAGCACGTGCAATTGTTCAAATAAAGAATGCAATTGACGCAGGCATAAAACTTGGTGCAGAAAACTACGTATTTTGGGGTGGTCGCGAGGGTTACATGAGCCTTCTCAACACCGACCAAAAACGCGAAAAAGAACACATGGCAACAATGCTTGGTATGGCTCGCGACTATGCACGTAGCAAAGGTTTTAAAGGTACATTCCTTATCGAACCAAAACCAATGGAACCTTCTAAACACCAATATGATGTTGACACAGAAACTGTTATTGGATTTCTTAAAGCACACGGCTTAGACAAAGACTTTAAAGTTAACATCGAAGTAAACCACGCTACCTTAGCTGGTCATACATTTGAACACGAACTTGCTGTGGCTGTTGATAATGGTATGCTCGGTTCTATTGACGCAAACCGTGGCGATTATCAAAATGGTTGGGATACAGACCAATTCCCAATTGACCAATATGAACTTACCCAAGCTTGGATGGAAATAATCCGAGGTGGTGGTCTTGGCAACGGTGGTACAAACTTCGACGCTAAAACACGTCGTAATTCTACTGATCTCGATGATATTTTCATCGCTCACATTGCTGGTATGGACGCTATGGCACGCGCACTTGAAAACGCTGCTAATCTCCTTGAAAAATCACCATACTGCCAAATGAAGAAAGATCGTTACGCATCGTTCGACAAAGGCATGGGAAAAGATTTTGAAGATGGTAAACTCACACTCGAACAAGTTTATGAATATGGAAAGAAAGTGGGTGAACCTAAACAAACTTCTGGCAAACAAGAACTCTACGAAGCTATTGTTGCAATGTATGCAAAATAGTTTTCTTTAAAACAACATAAGTATAAAGGGAGTTCTAAAAATTAGATTTTTCAAGGCGTATGAAATCGAAAAAGCGCAGTTT
>CALFIU010000123.1 GCA_937877455.1 uncultured Bacteroidales bacterium | reverse complement strand
TATAAATTCGCAGCGTCATTAGTTTCGTATCTTGACAAAGGACTTCGCAAGGTTCAATGCAATGACACGAAAAAATAATTTTTAGAAGTCCCCTTAAATATTTTTGCATCCCATTATGAAAAGACAAAGTTTTTTACTTTTAGTTGTGTTATCGTTATTGCTGTATGGTTGTCGCAAAGACGACGACACGGTTGTAACACCCAATCCACAAAACATTACACCTTCTAACAACGACACACAAAACGAGAATGGAGAATCGCTACAGCTTTCGGCAAATTTCGGTGTTTATTCATCCAAATTTGTACTTACTGTACAAAAGGCCTCTCCTCAAAACGTTGTTAGATATACAACAGACGGCAGCCTTGCCAACGAGTCATCGCCCGAAATGCCAGAATCTGGAATCAGCATCGAATCCACCAAATCGCAATCTAAGTATTTACTTACACCCAACATTGTAAGTTACTGCGGCTGGTACAATTATGGTTATGTTGATAAAGGAGTATGTATCAGTCTAATAGAAATTGCGCCCGATGGAAGTGTTGTTGGCAGAAAACGTGGTACTTACATTGTTAATTCTCAACTTGCTGCATCAGATTTACCAATAGTTTGTTTAACAGCACCAGTTGAAGATTGGATTGGGCAAAATAAAGATGCAGGATTGTACAACGTTTATCCCACAGAAACCAGCGACCTTAAATATCGTGGTTGGCTTGAATTTTACGACTTGAAAACTAACGAATCTTTTGCTTTAAACACCCAAATGAAACGCGGCGGCAACTGGACACGCGCGTATCCATGCCGTACAATAAACCTCAATTTCAACAAGGACGAGAATGGCGACAAAAACGTTATTCCAAAACTTGACATTTTCGATGGTCGTGATCGTATGGACGGTAACGGCTCAATAGTGGGTACAATTAAAAGGTTTAGACTACATTCTGGAGGAAACGCTTGTTTTGAGACAATGATTTCGGATGCATTTGTACATAAACTTGTAGGACGCAAAACCAACGTCGCAACCACGGCTTGGAGACCTTGTATGCTATACCTCAACGCCGAATATTGGGGTGTGTATCAATTGAGAGAACACTATTCCGATATTTATTTTCAAAACAACTACGGTGTTGACAAAGATGAAGTTATGTATGTTGACAAGGTTTACAACGGCAATAATTCAAATGAATCGTATTCGCGTTACAAATTTGAGATAAAAGAAGGCGACGAATCCGAAGTGCTTGCAGCCTTAGACGATTTGTATCAATTTCTTGGTTACGACTATCTTAAAGCACCTACAACACGCGCCAGAGATTGGAATACCGATGGTTGGGAGTTGACTGGCGAAGGTTCTAAATATTACGAATTTTGCAAACGTGTTGACGTTGAAAGCCTTGTAGATCTTGTATTGATACACGGCTATTGTGCAAATTGGGATTTTATGTACAACAATTTGCGCATGTGGAAAACTCGCACGCTTGACAATTCCAACCCATACGCCGACGGAAAATGGCGTTTTTGTCTTCATGATGTAGATTTTGCCTTTGAAGATGCCACTGCTGACAATGTACTCATTGCCGACGATGGAACAAAAGGCGATGGACTTTGGAACTCTCATCAGTTGAGCATTTTTGATTATTATACTGGCAATGCCAACCTCAATACGGGTGCTGTAAGGGGCTACTTGTTACCATACAACTATTTGTTGCTCTACCTTCCGATGCAGAATCCCGAATTTAAAGCACTCATTAAGCAACGCGCCGAATATATCCAGCAGTTGTTTAACACAGCCGACTGTGAAAGTTTATGGAACGAGATGTCGTCAGAATTGTCACCATACATTGCTGACCGTGCTATCCGTTGGGGTTGTAATTGGAATTACGATACTTGGCAAAACGATCTCAATTATCGACTTTGGATAATTCAAAATCGCGCGACATATTTTATGCCACAGGTTGAAAAGGCATTTGGATTGTAAACAATTATTACATTCATAATAAAACAACGATTGCGATAATAGTATTGCAATCGTTGTTTTTATACACGGGGGTTCTAAAAATTGCTTTTTTTGCGTTGTATTTCAATCTCAAAATGCTCATTTACAATCAGTAAACTGCGCTTTTTTCGATTTCATACGCTTTGAAAAATCTAATTTTTAGAACTCCCCTACAAAAAAAAGAACCGCTGGGGAAGCGGTTCGAAACAAGTGATGATATATAAAAATTAGTAAGCTAAAAAAATTAAAAATAAAAGTTTTGTTAAGTTAGTCAGCATGTTAAACTAACAATCAAAAAAAAATAAAATAGGTTAATATAAAAAAAAGTTTTGTTAAGTAAACAATCTGTTAAGATTAATCTTGGTTTTATAGTCTTGTTAAGTAATTTGTCTATTTGGTTAACAAACTTGCCTTGCGGAAGTTTCCATCATATCTGAGTAAGAAAACGGCATTACATCCGAATCTTTAACACGCATCAATTTAAGGTAATATTTGCATTGTTGTGTCAACACATCAAGATTAGTGTCATCACAAGCAGTAGCCGAAACTTCAACAAAATGTCCAAGTCCATCAACATTATCAATATTTATTTTAACATTTCCAATGCTATAAACCTCACGTTGCTTGTTAATTATTTTGTCAAGTCCCCATGTTTTTATAAGCAATTCTTTCATTAATTCGTTGCCATCAAAATTGCTTTCATAAATTCTGTTAACACCATTATCATGGTTATCGGCATATTTAAACACACTGGTTTTTCCATTGCTTTCACGCAATTTTAGAATATGACTATTTGGCATCAAATAAGAATCTTTTTGCGCATTAGAACAAACAAAATCAGCATTAATCATTTTTAAAATGTTTTTAGCCTCATTGGGGTTGGCGCATCTGGCCTTTATTTCTATTGAATATTCCGACATAATATTTAAGTTTTTGTGTTAACTAATTAAGCCTTTCTAAAAGTAGGACACACAACACGCCAACCACCCTAATAAGTTTTGCTTTTTTTTTAGTTTTTGACCATTTTTTTTACAAACAAAACAATCACATTATTTGTCAAAGTATTTAAATTCCCAATTTTTATAGTTGGTAACACTTCCAAAATTATAAATTTTACCAGCATCGAGATTTAATCCACATTCTTTGCAACATTGCGAAAAACCATCGTAAAAACAACCACACGCAGGACATACACGTTGATATGTTAAACTTGTATTTTGCGAAATAATAGATGGTTCTAACTGATTTTCAACATTTTTAATACATTTTTTTAGCAATTTTTTTATATACTTTTTTGTAAGTGCAGAATTTACAGCTACGGCAATTGCAAAAACAACAAACGCCCAAAAGAAATAACTACCAACATTACCTCTAAACATAAATGCTCCAGCCAATACCGCAGTAAAAAGTATCTTAAATATGCCGCTATTTTCAAAACTGTATTTAAGTTTTTTTTCGTGGATTTTAATTGTAACCCTATAACCAAAAAATAGAACCTTATTATGCAAAAAAAGTTGCATTTTTTTTTCGTCTAATTTTTCAAATCGTTCAGTTCCAAAAAATTCTACCACCTTATTAAAAAAATTATCAACATTAGGATGATGGCTAAAAACCATAGTTCCTGAATTAATTTGATTAAAAAAAACAACTATTTGGTTCATTAAAAAAAAATGTTTTATTTTCGCTTGCTGCAAATTTATAAATTTGCAACAAAATAATTAAAGCCGATGTCCAAAATAGATAATATCAAGGCCGTCATTGCCGACGAAATGCAAAGTTTTGCACCATTTTTTAAGCAAATCATGCATTCAGACAATCGTCTGCTAAACTTTGTAATAAATTACACATTAAAAACCAAAGGCAAGCAGATGCGTCCAATGTTAGTATTTCTATGCGCCAAAACAGCAGGAGAAGTTCACCAATCAACCTATGTAGCAGCCTCACTCATAGAACTACTTCATACAGCCACACTTATACACGATGATGTTGTGGACGAATCGTTCTATAGACGCGATATGTTTTCGGTATTTGCACTTTGGAAAGCAAAAATAGCTGTTCTTACTGGCGACTTCTTTTTATCAAAAGGTCTTTTGGTATCAATAGAAAAAAATGAAATAGAAATTCTCAAAATAGTAAGCAAAGCAGTTGGAGAAATGGCAGAAGGCGAATTGTTACAACTTGAAAAATCACGAAGACTAAACATAACAGAGCAAGACTATTACCAAATTATACGACAAAAAACAGCCACTCTCATTGCAGCATGCACAGCCTCTGGTGCGTATTCTTCTGGTGCAAATCAAGAAAAAGTGGAATTAATGAGCGAATTTGGATTTAAAATAGGTATGGCATTTCAAATAAAAGACGATTTGTTCGACTATCAAAAAACTGGGTCAATTGGTAAGCCTAAATACAACGACATACAAGAAAGAAAAATGACGCTCCCTGTGATAGCAGCTCTAAAAAAAGCCGATAAAAATAACCAAGCGAAAATAATGGCTATATTTAGGAAAAAGAAAAAATCTAATCGTGATATAGAACTAATAGTTGATTTTGTAAAAAAATACAACGGTGTAGAATATGCAGTTAATAAAATGATAGAACTTAAAAATCAAGCTGTTGACATTCTTAAAAATTTTGAAGACTCACAAGCAAAAAAAGCATTAGCAGATTTGGCAGAATATATTGTTACACGTAATAAATAATAAAAAAAATGAAAAAGTTGTTATTTTTAATGGTAATAGCGATTACCGTTTTTTCGGGTTGTTCAACAATCCAAAGCATAAGTAGCCTAAAAAGTTGTAATTTTGCAATGAAAAACGTAACAGACGTTTCTGTTGCAGGGGTTAACTTAACCGACAAATCAAGTTTTAAAGACGTATCAACCACAGATGTTCTTAAACTTGGAGCAGCCTATTTAACAAAACAATTTCCGTTGAGTTTCAACGTAAATGTCAACGTTACCAATCCTAACGCAACGACTGCAAAACTTGCTGGATTAGACTACATACTTTGGATTGACGACGTAAAAATGACTTCTGGTTCAATGAATCAATCTCTATCAGTAGCACAAAACGAAACCGCTGTTATGCCTCTCAACTTTTCAATAGATCTATTGAACATACTACAAGGCGAAAGCAAAGATAAAATACTAAGTTTTGGTTGCGGATTAGCAACAGGAAATCCTGATGTAAGCCGCGTAAAAGTATCTTTCAAACCATCATTCAACGTAGGTGGAAGCGTTATAAAATCGCCTACATACATAACTATTGGCGGCAATAAACTTATGCCATCGTCAAACTAAATGACTATTTTACATAAACTAACCAATTAATAAACAGAAATTTAAAATTAAACCGTTACTAATTTACAAAATTAACAATAACTAATTTTTGGTTTAACGACAAATTTGCAGAGTAGTATTATTTTTGCAACGTAAAACAAAACGAAAATAATTGTCTTTTCATAATATTAGGTTTAGGTTAAAAATTAGTAGCAACATTGGCAGGTAAAAAAACCTGCTTTTGTTTTTTTATAGAGTTTCAATAATTTAATTCAACCCAACAACTCAATATTTTTAACACATAAGTCATAAAATTGTTCAAAAACTTAAATCCGCGATTTAGACGCTTTTCGCGTAAAAAAATTACAAAACTTGAATAAACAATATCGCTGACAGACTAAAAATTATAAGAAAAGCGGGTTTCTGGCAATCCGCTCAAAAAAATAATGTAAGGTGAGAGAAAAGCGGGGAACACCCCTACCAGAAAACCCGCATTTTTTTACTTGTTTTCAACAAGAACATATATTTTATCACTACGTCGCACTTTTTCTGGCACAGGTATAGAAACTACTTGACCTTTAACAGCACATTGCGATTGTTTATCGTCAATTCTAATTTCTGTTACTTGAGTTTCAATACAGCCTGTAGTTGGACCAATTATATAAATTTTATCACCTTTAACCAAACGTCCACTATTAACATAAACTTCGGCAACCGACAATTTTGGAAAGAAATTGTTAATACTTCCAACAAACTCTTTATGATATTTTGCACGGCTACCATACGAATTGTTCCACTCTCCAAGACGTTGACCAAGATAATAACCATTCCAAAAATCACGATTAAACACGGTACGAAGTCTATCTTTCCAAACTGCAATATTTTCCGCACTATAAGATTTATTTTCAACAGCTTTAACAGCCTCGTGATAAACTTGTGTAACGGTTTTAACATATTCAGGTGGACGCGCACGACCTTCAATTTTCATTACCTCAACACCTGCATCAACAAGTTTATCAATAAAACCTACCGTACAAAGGTCTTTTGGTGACATTATATATTGATTTTCGATATTAAGTTCAGCACCAGTTTCGTTGTCAATCACAGAATAACCCCTGCGACAAATTTGAATACATGCCCCACGGTTGGCACCACGATTGGCTTCATGCAACGATAAATAACATTTTCCAGAAACAGCCATGCAAAGCGCACCATGTATAAACATCTCTATTTTAACAAGTTCACCTTTTGGACCACGTATATCTTGTTCCACAATCTGACGATGAATATTTTTTACTTGTTCAAGGTTGAGTTCACGTGCAAGAACCATAACATCGCAAAAACTCGAATAAAACTTAACTGCTTCTATATTACTGATATTAAGCTGAGTAGAAGCATGTATTTCAACACCTTGTTTAAGTGCATATTCCAAAACAGCAGCGTCAGATGCTATTATTGCCGACACTTTTTTTTGTGCTGCAAGATCAATCATTTGTCTCATCTCCTGCAAATCGCCATCATACATTATTGTATTAAGGGCAAGATAAGTTTTTACATTTGATTGATTACATATAGAAACTATCTTATCTAAATCAGAAATTTGAAAATTTACCGCCGATTTTGCACGCATATTAAGGTTGCCAAGCCCGAAATATACAGACCCAGCTCCTGCTTGTATTGCAGCAGCAAGAGTTTCAAAATTTCCAGCTGGCGACATTATTTCTACCATTTTTATGTAAATTTAATAGTACAAAACAAAACTCTCGATGTTACAAAAACCAATATATAAAGTTTTTACATCGAGATTATTTTTTCAATTAATTACCCATAGCCAAAAACCACAAGATTAAAATAGCAAATACAGCACTTCTTACCAATAACGATGTTATTTTTTCAATTTTCTTGTTAAAATGCTCCACCGAAATCATAACCACTCCAATCAAAAGTGCGCATCCAGCAACAATAAGCAAAGCATCGCTACTTGCATCGGCAGAATCAAATCGGCACGACGACATAATACCCAAACACGAGATAGCATAACTTAAAAAAACAATTTTTCTTGAGGTTCGTCTCATTCGCGTTTCAACGCCATCTATTGGTTTCATGCCCATTATCCAATATAAAAATGCTAATAAGGTCAATCCAACATAGACACCATACTGCGAATATGCTACAGTTTTTGCCAAAAGCCCAAACGAAACAGCTGTAATTACCACCAAAACGGTTTCTATCAAATCGAATTTCGATTCTATCTTTTGATAGGTTTCTTTGTTCATCGCGTTTTTTTGACCGCAAAAATAAAAAAATTTCTATAATTTCTGCGCTGGCAACGTAAATTTAAAATCACTACCTATACCTGGCATTGATTCAACCCAAATTTTTCCGCCACAAAGTTTTACAAAATGCGATGCAATACCCAAACCTAATCCCGGATTTTTATCATCAGTATTTTTCAAAGCATTTTCGCTTAATACTTGAGCAGCTTTTTCTGCGGTCATTCCTTGACCAGTGTCATAAACAGTTATTAAAAAATAATTCTGATCACGATCGTAGCGTTGTGCATTTACTATTATATCACCGCCACCTGCAGTAAACTTTACAGCATTTGACAAAAGATTACGAAGTACGGTATAAACAAGCGAAAGATCTGCGACAACAGGTTTTGGCCCGGGATTTTCGTAAAGAAGTGTTATACCTTTAGATTTTGCTCTACCAGCATAACGTTTTATACAATTTTTTAAAGTACCATCAAGATCAAATGGACGACAATCGGCTTTTATTTGATTGTTAATAATTTTGCTTCTAAGTTCCATTTTTTCAAGTTGATCGTATGAATTATGTATATCATACTTAGCTTCATCAATTTTAATTTTATCGTCTTGACCAATTTTGGGCGAAACAATTAAACTTTCGAGAACATCTTCTGCTCTTTGAAGTCGTTTCATAATATTTGATGTCATGTTTGCAAACATTTGTGTCTGACTTAACAAATGTTTTTCCGACTCCTGTTTAGCATTTTCAAAAATATCTCCACGGCTTTTAAGCGCAAGGTAATTGTTTATGCGCGGCACAAGTTCATCGGCGTTAAATGGTTTTGTAACATAATCTATCGCTCCCATCGACAAACCTCTAATCACATCGTCAGACTCATTTAACGCGCTTACAAATACAACAAGAATATCACATGTTTCAGGTAAACTTTTCAACTCTCTAAAAACCTCAAAACCATCCATATCGGGCATAGCCACATCAAGTAATATCAAATCTGGTTTTTTAGTTTTTGCTAAATTTACTGCTTGTTTACCATTTTTAGCAATCAATACCACATACCCTTGATCGAAAAGTATGCTATCAAGCAATTGAAGATTGGCTGGATTATCGTCAACCAAAAGTATTTTATAATTTTTTTCGTTCATTTTTTAGAGTAATTTAGGTTGATTATTATGTATGTATTTATTTTTTACAACAATTTAAAAAATTCAATAGTTTTTCAAATGCAAAATGACGATGACTAAGTGAATTTTTTTCTTCGGCAGATAATTGTGCAAAAGTTTTATCATATCCATCAGGTATAAACAACGGATCATAACCAAAACCATTATCTCCCACAGGTTGTAGTGCAATTTTGCCTTCAACAACACCGACAAAAGTATATTTTTCACCATTAAAAACAAGTGCAATAACCGTGCGGAAACATGCTTTTCTATTGTTAATTCCGTCTAAATTTTTCAACAATAGCTGGTTATTGTCGTTGCTATCTTTTTGAGGTCCAGCATATCGAGCAGAGTAAACGCCCGGTTTTCCGCCTAAAACATCTACAAAAAGACCAGAATCATCGCTAAAACAATTTTTTCCGTAATGTGAATATACATAAAGTGCTTTTTCTAAGGCATTTTCTTCTATGGTTGAATGTGTTTCGGGCAAATCCGACATACAACCAATATCTTTTAATCCCAAAATTCTAAATTTTCCACAAGCCATTGTGGATATTTCCTCTATTTTGTGTTTATTATTTGTAGCAAATACAAGTTCCATATTTTTGTTTTTTCTGCAAATTTATTTATTTTTTTGATATTTGAAAGTAATACACAATTTTTATTCAAGATATACCACGTCGATTTCATTTAAATCGACATCAATGTGGGCGGACACATATACCCGCCCCTACAAAATATGGAGATATTCAATATTATGAACAATATTTGCCTTCTTTTCGCCAAATCCTATTCCCCAAAAAATAGATTGATGTGTAGGGGTAGACCTGCGTGTCCGCCCGTTCAAATAAAAATAACGTGTTTTATTGAATAAAAATCCATTAGCTATAAAATAAAAAAGCGACACCTATTTTGGGTATCGCTTTTTTATTTTTATAACTAAAATTTTTAGAATTCAGATACGTCAGATGGTTTGTCGATTACATAAACAGTAACACAACCTTTTAAAATTTCAAGTGGCTTAGCATCAGGATCTGGAGTTGATTCTTTTGGCTTTTGATTAATAGCATTTCCCCATTCATCATACTCATATTCGTATTCAAGAGGCTGCTCAGGCAATTTTTCCTTTATGTCAATCATAATTTTAAGAGATGTTGATTGAGCAGGAAAGAAGTCAAAGTAAGGGTTGACACTTTTGCCAAGTTTTTCATCATGATATGCCTGCAAAACGGTTTTACCTTTTTCTGGAGTATCCATAGGACCAACTTTTCCAGGTAAATCTACAACCACCTCATTGGTGTTCATGTCCACAATCTTAAAATCGATATTCATATCAAACACTGGGCTTGCGAAAAACTGAATCCTATAGTCCAACCCCTTTGTAAGCGGCAACACAAACTCGTATTTTCTACCACTTAAACAAGTAGCACTTTTAGAAGAAGTGTTGAATCTATATGGATGAACGGCCTTACGCATGCTCAACTGCGACTGACAGTTTTGGGCATCGGCAAAATACGCCAACGGCAGAAGCATCGCCAATATCAATAAAATCTTTATACTTTTCATTTTACCTTTTTGTTATTAGTTTTATTTAGAAACGTTGTTTGCCGTCAAATTATTACGTAATTGAGCAATTGTTTCTTTAATTTTATTAAAATTTTCTTCGGTCATTTTTAGTTTTTTGCTACCACCAACAGCAATTGCTCCTTCTGGTGGAGTTTGTGTTTCGCCACTATCTTCACGTTTAATTTGAGCATATGCATTTTTTAGAGGTTCAAACTGACCAATGATGTCTGTTACAGCTGCATCGTTTTTTATTTGGTTTAGATATTGCAAAAGATTTTCAAGTACAATCTTTTGGTCAGCTATTTGCTGAATAGAAACATCATTTTCGTCATATTTGGTAATTGATTGTGTTACAATATAAAGACTTTCGAGCCATCCACCAGCAGAGATAAGTGCCATGGTGCGATTACGTTTTTTTGAATCCAAAAATCTAATTATATCATTATAAGTTTGGCTTGATATAGCTTTAAGAGAATCTTTATTGTTGGCTACATTATCAATACGTTTGATAAGTGCATCATTAAACACATTACCAATACCAATCTGTTCGCTTAATGTACGAATCTGATTGAGGTATCTAACCGATTCTTGATACTTTGCAAAGGCAGCAGAATAAGCCATATCAGCAGAGAAAGTACCAAAGTTAAATTCTTTGCTCTTGTTATCGATATACTTATCAATATTTTCTACTGGATTAAGCCACTCAGCCGAATATTGTAACTTATCGTTTTGTGTAAAAGCAAAAAGATCTTCGGGTGATGGTATAAGATAAAAAGTGTTGGATTCTTCCACCTCTTTTACTTCTGTTTTCTGATTGTTTTTTTGGTTAGAAGAATCGCCAGCACACGCCGAAAAAGCAAGTATGGCTGCAACGAGTGCACCATAAGCGGGTTTAATTTTTAATTTCATTGTTTTCAATTTTTTATGTGTAACTTTTTGATATTATTCTGATTGTTTTGTTGTATTAATATCCCAAATTAGTTTTTTTCCAAAGCCAAGTCTATTGTCGGTAAGTTTTAGCATTTGAAGATTAAGAATAACATATTCTCCAAACTCCAACGCCGCATAAGGAAATTTTTTAAGGTATGTTTTTTTTGCACTTTGCAATTCCTCTCCATCAGGAAAATCTGCTAAGGCAGTAAACTGTAAACCTTGAATTTTCCCAACTTGCTCGGTTTCCAACACAACTGAGCCTGCTATACGCTTTTCTTTTAACATCTCTTGGGCGTGTCGTGTGTCAAGTTTTGTTTTTACAATAAAGATATTTTTTTGGTTATCATATACATAAAAACAATTGCAACAATATGGTTGACCTTCCGCTTGTGTTGCTAATGTTAGTACATGATGCTCATTAATAAACTCTCCAAACTTTTCGTCCAAGACAATAGTATGTTTTTCTTTTTCAAACATTTTTCTTTAATTTAATCTTCTTCTGCGCCAAATGGTATTCCAGATTCTTTAAAGTCTGTACGTAACACTGCAAATTCTGTTCTACGATTGAGCTGATGACAAATTTCTTTATCTTGATTAGAAGTTAAATTGTTGATAAACGTTTCATCGAGAACATCACCTTCTTTTAGGAATGGATATTTTTCTGCAAGTTTTTTTGATACTTTAACTGGAGCCCCTTCGCCCATACCCTTAGCCTTAAGTCTATCGGCATTGATACCACGGCTAACAAGATAATCCACCACAGCTTTAGCACGTTTTTGACTTAATTCAAGGTTGGCCTCATCGCTACCACGAAAGTCTGTATTAGCACGCAATTCAATAGTGATGTTGTTGTTTATATTAAGTAACTCAACAAGTTGATCAAGAGAAACTTTTGATTCTTCACGTAGGTTTGCTTTATTAAAGTCATATTCTATGTTTTCAACTTCTACCACTTGATTGATAGGTGTCATAAGAATTTCCATCTTCAAAATAGTGTTTTCAGTTAAGCCCTTGGTAGTTTCTTTACCAATTCCTTTTAAAAAACCAGTTTTTGTTGACACAAACATATAGTCGCGATTTTCGGCAAGTTTAAATCTAAATGTACCAGTATTATCAGTTTTTGTTTCAAGTTGAGTACCATCGCTACCAGTAAGTTTTACAACAGCATCGGTTATAACCACAGTTGTTGCATCGTTGCGCGTTACACCTTCTATACTTACCTCAATCGGTGGCAAATAAAACGCATATATATCATCGTTGCGACTTCCTTCTCTATTGCTGCTTAAATATCCACGTTGTAAGTTTTGATAAAAAACAATACCAAAATCGTCGCCAGAAGAGTTAATGGGATATTGCATATTTTCGGTTTTTGTAACACCATCTTTGGTATAATACTTAAAAATATCCAAACCACCCATACCACCTCGTCCGTTACTTGAAAAATATAATGAACCATCTGCTGCAGCATAAGGATACACCTCATCGCCATCAGTATTAACACTACCACCGAGATTTTCAGGTGTACTCCACGAATTTTTGCCTTGACGTACCGACTTCCAAATATCTTTTCCACCCATTCCATTTTTGCTATCGGAAGAAAAATAAAGTGTTCTTTCGTCAGGCGAAAGACATGGATGACCAACAGAAACACTACTATCGGCAAAAAGTACCACTTGTTCTGGTGTTCCCCAAATATTTTCATCGCTAAGTTGCGATACATAAATTCTGCAACCGAGATTTGTATTCTTAATATTTTTGCACGAGGTAAAAAACATAGTTTTTCCATCACGAGTTACAAAAGGCGAGCCTTCGTCGTAACCTGTATTAATAGCACCTTGCACAGGCACAGGAATACTCCACTTTCCTTTTTTATCGCGTACAGAATAAAAAATATCGGTATATGCAGTTCCACTATTAGCATTTTTTTCGTTACCAGTGGCACTTTCACGGGCAGATGTAAAATAAATTTCGCAACTATCAACACCATAAGCTGTTGAAAAATCACTTTCTTTATCGTTAAATAGTCTTGCTGGATAAACTACATATCTTGTCGGTTTTTTTACCCATTCCATAGCGGTTTCACAATCTGCTACACCTTGTTCTCCCCTTTTATCATCGGGAACAAGGTCGCGATATTGCGAATACATTGCCGATGCATCTTCATAATTACCTCGCATTTTCAACGATTCTGCGAGATAAAAAGTAGCCAAGGGATTATTATATTTTGTTTGCACTGCTTTTCTATACCATCTTTCGGCATTACGTGCATCACTCATCTTTCGGCTACACTCGCCAATGTAAAACGAAATTTTACCTTTTCCTGCACGATCTTTAGTTTTGGCATATAATTTTGTTAACATTTCACGCGATTTTTCATATTCGCCAGAATTATAGTATGTTAAAGCCTTATCTACCTTTTTATTCTGACAAAATGCAGTAGTGCTTACACAAGCCAAGGCGAAGGCGGCGCATATACCTAATATATTTTTTTTGTAAAACACTTTTTTTTATTTTTATGTGAGTATTTTATATATTTTTTCTGTATCAAATTTTATGCAGAAAATTTCTTTTACAAAAATAAGTTTTTTTGATTAAAATATAAAGTTTTTTGATACTTTTAGAACAAACACCTCACAAACTAAATTATTAATAATTCCATATAACAAAACGATACCAGACATAAAACATTACATTACAAATAGTTAGCAAAACAAAAATTATTCAAAACAGTTTTTAAAACATAATAATAAAAATAAAAAAACATATTTTGTTATTTCTCACAACTGAAAAATGCTTACTTTGCAACCAAAAATTTTATCATGCTTAGACGATTGATTGTATTAGCGACAATATTGTTAACATCAGTGGTCGCCAACTCACAAATAATAATAGACTACGATGATTTTGCCAAAGAAGGCGACGGATTTATATATGGTGTAAAAAACTATAAAACTGGTGAACTCAACGTATCGCAAATTGATTATAGAAATTGGAATTTAACCGACCTTACCCCCGACGATTTTGATACCGTTAGATTTTACAATAAAAAACGCACAAGATACGGTAAGTTTTTTGAAAACTGCGAAACTGTTAAGTTTAAAGGACGACGCAGCATGGAATATTGGCAAACCGATACAGCTGGCGTATCATGTAGTGGACTTATTGACGATTATCTTGGGTTAAACGCTTCGGTAGTTTTAATTTTTCCTCGAAATCTCCAACTTTACAATTTCCCATTAAAAAAAGGCAACTACTTAAAAGACAGCATATCAAAGAAGTTTCTTTCAAGTTATGGTTTAACACAATTTGCTGATTCTGTTCGCATAGACCTTGATATGACAAACATTTCGTATTTCGACACCATAGGTACAGTAAAAACTCCCACCGACACATACCAAACACTACGAGAAAAAAACACTGTATATAAAAACATTACCGCCTATATTAACGACAAAATTTGGGGTTGGCGACCAGCTCCTCATCTTAGTCGCAAGATAACAACAGTTTATTATCGTTGGTTTGCCAAAAATGGTGGCATTCCAATTGTTGAAATAGAAGCAGACAACAATGGAGTCGTTAACAAAATACGTTATCAATATCGCCAACCTATGATTATAAACATAGAGAAAAAAGATGCTACATGCAAAGGTGCAAAAAACGGAGAAATAAAAGTTATAGTTGAAGGGGGTGTTCCTGATTACAAATACGTTTGGGACAATGGTGCAAAAGGTAAACTATTAGAAAATCTCACCGCTGGAAAATATACTATTACAGTAACAGATAGCAAAGGAACAACAAAAAGCCAAACCGTAGAAATAACAGAACCCGACTATGAACTAAATTTAGACGTATCCATAAAAAACATAACATGTTACGGTAGCCACGATGGCAAACTAACAGCTAAAATTTCTGGTGGCACCGAGCCATATTATATAGTTTGGAGCAACGACGTAGAAGCCATGGAGATAAACAATCTCGGTAGTGGCGACTACGGTGTAATAGTACGCGATGCAAAACGATGTTTTGTTTGGGACACCGTTACAATAGAACAAGCAAGCGAACCAATGACATTTTTTCCAACAGCAGAACCAGCCCCCTGCAAAGGTAAAAATGGTGGAAAAATAGATTTCAACGTCAAAGGCGGTGCGATGCCATACAAACTTACAATAAACGATACTCCATCGCAAGAAATAGCAGAAAATCTTATTGCAGGACACTATCAACTCAAAGCAGAAGACAAATACGGATGCGTAGCAGAACGCTCCATAGAAGTGCGCGAACCCGACAAAGAACTACAAGCAATAGGAGAAGTAACAAACGTAAGTTGCAAAGGGGGCAACAATGGCGCAATAATTTTAAAAGTTTTAGGTGGCACTCCAAGTTACACTTTTGAATGGTCTAACGACCAAACATCACAAAATATAAATTCATTGCCACAAGGAAATTACGAAGTAAAAATATACGACAGCAAAAAATGCACGTTAGAAAAAAACTTTGTAGTATCCGCTCCAACCGAAATTCTAACATTAAACTATGTAAAAACTGATGTAAAATGTCGCAATGCCTCTAACGGGAAAATAACTGTTTCAGCTTCGGGTGGCACACCTCCATACAATTACATGTGGAGCAACCACATAAAAACACCAGTAGCAGAAAACCTAAAAGCTGGTGATTACACCGTAAAAATTACAGACCAAAAGAATTGTCTCGTTACCGAAACAATAGAAATTCTTCAACCAGAAACAGCCCCTGAAATATCGGCAGAAACTCAAAACAACGTTTGTCACGATGGTAAAACTGCCAAAATATCATCAGAAATAACAGGAGGTCGCAAACCTTATAGTTTCTCGTGGAGCAACGGGCAAACTACAAAAGAAATTGATGGCATAAGCGACGGCACATACAAACTTATTGTAACAGATGCCGACGGCTGCACCGACCAAAAAAGTTTTAATATAACCTCTCCCGACAAACCTCTCGATGCAAACATAACAGTGGAAAATTTAAAATGTTATGATGGCAACGATGGCTCATTTAGAATACAAGCCGTTGGAGGTGTTCCCGGATATGAATATCTTTTAAACGACGGAAGTTCAAACCCTATACAAAAAGGAATGGTTGCAGGAATATATTCGGTAAGAATAACCGATAAAGCTGGTTGTGAATTTACCAAAAACTTTGAAATAAAACAGCCCGACAAAATAACCGCCGACATCAAAACAAAGCAACCGTCGCCCAACAAACCCGATGGAAGCGCAGAAATAAAACCTATAGGTGGCGAACAACCTTACAAAATACGTTGGAACGATGGTTTCGCAGAATTTAAACGCACAAAAATGCCAGAAGGAATTTACAACATAACAATAATAGACAAAAACAATTGCCAAACCGAACAAGAATTTACTCTTGGCAACGAATAAAAATAATACCAACACTTAGACTACAATTGAAACAACAAAATGTAGTCTAAGCGTTTTTCAAAAACTCCCAAAATTTTTTGGCTTTATAACGATCTTCAGCATTACGAAGTGTTAGCAAATGTAAAATGCGTACAAAATAGATAAGTTTTGCATGAAATTTTCCTTTATATTGCGCAACAGCAGCAAAAGTGTTAGGAAACATCGACTTATAGTATTTCTCCACTTCCGACGTTTTGTCCATACTGGCTCCACCGAGATGAATAACTTCTGCATCGGGACAAAAATAAGGTTGGAATCCATGTTTTAGCAACATAAAACACCATTGCATATCTTCTGCATACATAAAAAAATCGTCAGGAAATTTTCCGCCCAATACACTATCAATCACCGACTTTGAAGTTAAGAAAAAAGTTCCAAAAATCCAATCACAATTCGTTGGTATATCGTGCGCAAATGCACCTCCAAGATAAAGTTTTGATTTTTTTTCTGGTTTAGTAAATTTATTTATTCTAAACAATTCTCGTAACTCTAACCTCAACGATGGACAACGTTGCGCTGGATACTGCAAATTACCATCGGGATAAACAAGCCTAACAGTAAGAGCTCCGCACCGTGGCATCTCTGCAAACTTATCAGCGGCAATTTTTATAGCGTTATCTTTCAAAATAGTGTCGCTATTGAGCAACAACACCAAATCGCCAACAGCGTATTTCAAGCCGAGATTGTTTCCTCCTGCAAATCCAAGGTTAGACTCTGAAAAAACAACCTTAACGCATTTATAATCTTTATAATCATCTGCAATTATCTTATTTTTAGGGGACGCATTATCAACAACAATTATCTCATAATCAATATTATGCGTAAATTTCAAAACAGACTTAACGCAATTAAGCGTTAAATCTGGTGTGTTATAATTGACAATAATTACCGAAACCATTACAAAATAAATTATTCAAAAGATATAGTCATTACCGACACTTCAGCGGGCGACATGTTAAATTCGTTACTAAGCAGCAAGTTTGCATCGCTTATCAATGATACAAAATCGGTGGCAGCACCATCTCCACTACCTTTGTATCCATCAGAATTAATATAAAATGGATTTTCAAAAGAATAAAATTCGTTTTCACTATCTAACATCTTTTTCCAATATGGAAACATACTCTCTAAAACCAAACCAGCGGAAAATCCATCCATCAAAGTGCGACAATTTTTTTCGGTACTACTACTTTTTACAAGCGATGAATAAACCACAGCCTTATCGGAATAATAGTCGGACGTTACTACAAAACAAAGATTATAGCCAGCATTAGACAATTTATCGAACCATAAATTGGGCATGTAAGCATTGCCGTATATTGAATAGATATTTTCGCTACACGAAATATAAAGGTGTAGATTTTTTACATAAAATACATTATTATCCTTATTTTTAGGAGCAAGAGATGTAATCCTTATATCGTTAACAAACACATCTTTCATAAAATTATAACCAATGCGGCATACCGTAGATTTATAAAGCTCATTAGGATAACGAACTTGATTATAAGCAGAAGGTCGAAAAATAATACAACCTTTATCAGACGAGCCTCGTAATGTATCGTAATATGCTTTTAAAGCTATCTGCTCCATTTTTGAATCGGAATTATCCGAAATTGTAAGGCTAAAATCATAAAGTTCATCTTCAAAATACACATCCGACAAAACAAGACTCTGCTTTGCCTTGCTATCATCACTGCTGTAATAAGAATTTTTTTCAGATGCAGTAAAATCTATACCATCGCTAAGACCACCACTACCCACTTGAAGAGAAAAAAGCGAAGTACTTAGTGTACTTGTAAAATCAGACACTTCGCTCAAAAGAGAAGTAATAATGTTGACAACAGCAGTATCATTAGGATATATACGCACAGTATCAAGATTAATAGTATCAACAGAAAATCTTTTTGTATGCGACATAAGACAATCGGGCAACTCAAAAAATATTCCCTCATCCAAAACTACATTTACATTATGGTTTAAAGAATTAACATCGTCCATGTCATCACTGCACGATGTAAAATAGTTTACCACAAAAAAAATTATCAAAAGTCTATAAAAAAAAATTTTCATAATAAAACATATCTCTTCTATAATACGACACGTTAACAATGTGCCACCCTAATAAAAAAAGCTTTTTTTTGAAAAAAATAATTAATTTTGCGGCAAAATTAAAAAAAATGTTACCAAAATCAATAACAACCATTTTGTTGCTAATATGTAGCAACACATTCATGTCCTTTGCATGGTATGGACATCTCAAATTGTCGCAAATACCAAAGTTTTCAAACCTCAGCCTAATTTGCGCTATACTTATAAGTTGGGGCATAGCATTTATAGAGTATTGTTTTTTAATACCTGCAAACCGTATAGGATTTGAAGGCAACGGTGGGCCATTCTCTCTGTTACAATTAAAAGTAATTCAAGAAGTTATAACACTTATGGTATTTTCGATATTTAACATTCTTGTATTTTCTGGAAGTACCTTGCAATGGAATCATATCTGTGCTTATATACTTCTCATTGCAGCGGCATATCTAATGTTTTTAAAATAAAAAAGACGAAAATTGAAAATTGAAAATTAAAAGTTGAAAGTTATCAATAATTAACATTTTCAATTTTCAATTTTCAATTTTCAATTTTTAATATCTATAATGTTCCGCTTTATATGGACCTTCTACTTTAACACCAATATAGTCGGCTTGTGCTTGTGTAAGCACTGTAAGTTTTGCGCCAACATGTTCAAGATGTAAACGAGCAACTTCCTCATCAAGGTATTTGGGCAAACGATAAACACCAACTTCGTATTTCTTTTGCCAAAGGTCTATTTGAGCAAGAGTTTGATTGGTAAAAGAGTTACTCATTACAAAAGATGGATGTCCAGTAGCACATCCAAGGTTAACAAGTCGTCCTTCTGCAAGCAGAATTATAGAATGACCATCAGGGAAAACATATTGATCAACTTGTGGTTTTATGTTAACTTTCTTTATACCAGCAATTTGTTCAAGGTCGGCAACCATAATTTCGTTGTCGAAATGACCTATATTGCAAACAATGGCTTTATCTTTCATTTTTTCCATCTGTGCTGCAGAAATTATATCTCTATTGCCTGTACACGTAACGTAAATATCGCCAACAGGCAGAGCATCATCAACAGTAGTAACTTCAAAACCTTCCATTGCAGCTTGTAGAGCACAAATAGGATCTATTTCGGTAACCAAAACTCTTGCTCCAAATCCACGCATGCTCATTGCACACCCCTTGCCAACATCTCCATAACCACAAACAACAGCCACTTTTCCTGCTATCATTATATCAGTTGCTCTTTTAATGCCATCTGCAAGAGATTCTCTACAACCATAAAGATTATCAAACTTTGATTTTGTAACACTATCATTAACATTAATAGCAGGGAAAAGTAATTGTTTACTTTCTGCCATCTGATAAAGCCTGTGTACACCAGTTGTGGTTTCTTCCGACACACCTCTCACATTTTTTACCAACGAATGCCACTTATTTGGATTGTCTTTTATATCAAAAGCTATACGCTTGTAAAGTTGTATGGCATCTTCTCCTTTTGGCATATTATCCAAAATCTCTGGATTATTTTCTGCTTCAATTCCCTTATGAAGCATCAGCGTAGCATCACCACCATCGTCAACAATAAGATCTGGACCAACACCATCTCCAAAATCAAGTGCTTGTTCTGTACACCACCAATAATCTTCAAGCGATTCGCCTTTCCATGCAAACACAGGCACACCACGCTGAGCAACAGCAGCCGCGGCATGATCTTGTGTAGAGAAAATATTACAACTTGCCCAACGTACTTGTGCGCCAAGAGCTGTTAAAGTTTCGATAAGAACAGCAGTTTGTATAGTCATGTGCAAACTTCCAGTTATCTTAGCACCTTTAAGTGGCTGTGTAGCAGCATATTTTTTTCTTAAAGCCATTAAGCCTGGCATCTCAGCTTCGGCCAATTCTATTTCTTTTCGTCCCCAATCGGCAAGGCTCATGTCTTTTACCTTGTACGGGAGATTAGCATTGTATTTTTCCATCGTTAATGTTTATTGAAAATTTTGACAAAGATATTTTTTTTTATAGTTATCATAGTAATCTTTTGTTATAATATAGAAAAAAAATATATTTTTTGTGTAATAACAGAAAAATTTACTACTTGCATAGATTAACTTTGTTTACATTTTCATTCTATCATTTTTTTTACACATTAAGCACTATTTTGAATAATTCACAATAAGTTAAATATCAATATAAGTTTAAAGTTATACAATTGAATAATTTTGCAACGTAAAAATAATAACAATGAAAAAACTATTTACACTTTATATTATAGCACTATTAACACTAAATTGTGGAAACAACAATAGAGAAGACAATATTTACATTACAAAAAACGACACATGCTCAACTATAAACAAAAAATATCTTTTCGACATTGACATTACAGATATGATAGTAGAAAAGAAAAAAATCCACCACGGACAAACCATTTGGGGAATTTTAAAAAATTGCGATCTATCGGCTTCTCTTGCAAAACAAATATCCGACACTCTAATAAATCGCTACAAAATAGAAACACTACAAGATAATAAACTTTACTTTTTAATAAAAACTAAAGATAACAACATCAAATATATTGTATATCAAAAGAATACGACTGAATTAATTATTTTCAACCTAAAAAACAACACATCAAATTTATGGGCTTATCCAATAAAACATATAGAACAAAAAGTAGGCATTTATATAGAGAACAACCTTTGGAATGCTGTACGCAATGCAGGTGTTAATACAGAATTGGTAGTAGAATTAGAAAACAGGTTTGGCAAATCAATTAATTTTTCCGATATTAAAGAAGGCGACGAACTTAAAGTTGTTTTTGACGAAATACGTATCTGCGATACTATATTTGGCGGTATAAGCAAAATTAAAACAGCATGGTTTTATAATTGTGGCAAAGAAATATACGCTTTTCCAATGCAATGCACCAACCAAAGTATAGAATATTGGTTTGATGCAGATGGCAAAAGATTATTTGGACAAAACCAAACAACCTCTTGCCTACCCCACTCCATTCCTGAAAAGTTGACATCAAACTTCAAAACATTGCGAGATTCATGCATAATGATACTCAACCAAATTGGCATTAAGGATTATTGACACTTTGCATATATGTACAAGCAACCTTATATAGATTTTTGGTAGCTGCTGGTGTAAGATTATTCAAGGAATCAAGCATTTTTCTTACCTCATAACGCATTGAAATATTTTCAAAACCACATGGAGTTTTTGTTTTAGGAAAGTTATATACTTCGGAATAATGCGCTGTTTGTAGCTTAGAAACATTCATCAACGGACGCACAAGCGTTATTTCTCCATCAAAAAGAATAGTTTTTGGTTTAAAAGTTTCGTTTCTACCATGAAAAATGCTATTAAGCAAAAACGTTTCTACAACGTCGTCCATGTTATGACCAAATGCAATCTTATTACAACCAAGTTTACGAGCCATGCTAAATAACGCACTCCGCCTTGCCGTTGAACAGATAAAACAACGGTTTTCTCCATTGCGTAAATCGTTGAGAATAATAGGATTATAAACAAATGGTACATCAATACTTTCACAAAAATCCTCAACAAGTTGTCGTTCGATGCTATAAGCAGCATTTTCTACGTGAACATAAACAGCAACAAGATAGAAATCGGGGTTTAGATATTTTTTTCGATGCGCAAGCAAATGCAACAACGCCATACTATCCTTACCACCAGAAATTGCACATAAAACCTTATCACCGTTACATACAAGCTGTTGATTGTCGACAAAATCGTTGAACAATTTACGTACTGTACCGACAAAAATTTTTTCTTTGCGTTCCATTAATCAACAAATTGTCCATCATCGTCCTTAAAAACTCCAGATTGTCCTCCCGAAGTAGTTCCTGATGTAGAATATGCTGCATTTTTATATTTTTCAACCCATGCAGAATTACACATATCTCTAAAAAGCATAAGAACATTTTGTCCGTAGCAGAAATCAGAAATTTTTTCTATTCCATAATTGGCAAGAATATCCATTTGCGCTGGACTTGGCAAATCGGGAATACTATCGTTTGAACTCCAACCTTGTTCTGGGCGACCGAGAGTTTGATAAGGATATTCTTTGTAACGCAACTTCCAAAGTTGTGTTACAATGTTGGGATCTTTTACACCATAGGTATTAAACCAATTTTCGCTTTTAGGGTTAGCAGAACTACGAATTTTGCCAGCTAAACGATGCATAAACTCATCTTGACTTATCTGCGAATATTTAAATTTTCCATCAATATCTTGATGTATTTGATAAAATCTCACCAAGCCTGTAAAACCTGGTAGAAGGCAGAATCCAAGATAATCACTTGCAACCTTTTCTTCATCGCCAAACGTAACGTATTCATCATCGTCGTCGTAGCCTTGTGCCATAGCATTACCACAAAAGGCAAATAATATAACCAATATAAGAAAATATAAATGTTTCATTATTATAATTTTTTCTGTTTATAGAAAACTCTTCAGAATTTCTAAAAAATGTTTCTTCAGCATTGTATTTCAATCTCAAAATCCTAAATTACAAATAATAATTTCAAGTTTTTCGATTTTATACGCCTTGAAAAACCTAATTTTTGAAACCACCTCATAATAATTAAACGTTAAACAACCATACCATATTATAAAATTGGTGGCAAAAAATTTCTTAAAAGTTTTTTGGCACCTGAATAATAATTAAAAAAAACGACAGCCTTGCTTACATATTCGTCGACCGTTAAACCAAAAGATTTTGCAATGATTTCCAAACTGTTAATGCCAATTATATAATTTTTTAATTCAGATACATCATTTTGCTTAATAAACATATTAATATTTTTTTTTACATTTGTAGAAGTTTTAGTAATATTATTTTTATTTGGCAAATCGACATAATTTATAGGTTGCGAACCAAATGCAGTAGAATTTATTTGGCGAACAGATGTTTCATAAAGATAGACCATTTTTGCCGCTGTTATACTATCAATAATTATTTTTTCATTGTTACTCACCATTTTAACTATACATTCACTAATATCTGGTAACTCTACACCAAGATATTCTGCAAAATGAATAAGGAATTTTTTTTCTAACAACATAGCTTCCCATCCATAATATTGCGACACAAAAACTTTATTTTGTTTTATTTTTTGCGCATAACTATCATCTATCAAACCATTAAGTATAATTCCAAATGCGTTTTTGGGATAATTTTTACAAGAATTGAAAAATTGGGTATAAAAAATAACATTTTCGGCTGATGGTAATGGTTGTATCACAAAATCGCGACGCAATACATTTTCAATCAAAATTTTTATTGGCAATGACGTTGAAGGTTGGTGAACAAAAAGTAACTTTTTTCCCGACGACAAAAGCCTAAATTGTAAATCTTCTGACACGTTACCATTGGTAATTTTTATAATTTTGTATCTATCCACAGCATTCAAATCATTGTCAGACAAAGACTTCACGGCTTTCTTACTACAAAAATGCGTTATAATAAATTTGTTGTAAGATATACGCGAGGCTGCAAACTCTGGACTATCAGAAACATATACAAAAATACAATCTTTTCGTTCACGTTCGAGAAGATTCCATAGTTTTTCGGCACATGTGCAATTCAACAACAATTCTGGTCTATCAACAATTATAAATCCACGTTTAGGAGCCAATAACATTTGACAGATAAGATAAACAGCCACCATTTGTGAAAGTCCACCATTTTCGAGAGGCCAACTCAATGCCGATTTTGTATGCTTTTCTTCTTCAGGATAATCTTTTATTTTTACACCTTTTAATATATATGGACGATTTTGCGACGAAAAATAAATCCTATTAGGAGCAAAAACTTCATTAAAAATAGCACATAGCCTTGAAACTTTGCCACTCATACGCCAAAAATCGTCCAACGTTGACGTTAACGCACTTGGCATCTCCACCACTCCACCGTTTTCAAAATCTTCTAAAGATAATGGACCATTGTTAATAATATTTTCTTCAAAGACTTTTTTCTCACTATCAGAATAATCCAATGCTGTTGGGTCGAAATATTTTCCTCGCACCTGTAAAAGTCGATATGCGTTTAAATACAAACAATTACCATTGCCAAGAATTTTTTTCAACATCAAACAAAAAGAAGTTTTACCACTACCATGCGCACCACCAACAACACAATTTTTCTCAAAATAGCCTATCTGTTTAAAAACATCATGATAACGCGAACATCTATCAAAAAATTGAAAATAGGAAAATGTTAATTCAAAACCACGGTTAAAAAATTCATCAGCGTTGTTTATTCCTTTTAATTTGTAATGCAACTCATCAACTCTCTTAGATTGTCCAGAGATTATTTGCAAAAAACGATTACCTACCAATCCGTTGTTAATGTCGGTTTTAAGATTTACAAACCATCTTGACAATGCTGCAACTGCATTAACACAAAAAACAATATCAGTGTCAGCCGACACCTTTATATTATTACTACAATTAACCTCTTGCATAAAACAAGCCAACTTGCTATTTATTTCGCCAAGACGAATAATCTGCTCATCGAGTTTTTTTATGTATATGTCTTTTGTCCAATTTTCCATTAATAGAATATTTTTACAAAAATATTCTATTAATCCTAATAAAAAAACAAAGCCGTGCATAAAAATTAATGCACGGCTTTGTTTTTATATACTATATAATTAGAAAGTATAAACAACGCTGAAAGTCAACGATTGTAACGTTAAATCCAAATTCCAAGTATTAGTAATGTTTTTAGTTTCGTTGTTAGCAAAGTTATAATTTTTTTCGGCTTTTTGAACATAATGGCTATAATACAAATTGCCAAAACCTACACCTGCACTCCAATTGCTTGTAAACTTGTAGTTAAGCACTGGAAGAATTCCAAAACCAATTTCCGATTTTTTGTAATTATCAGAAGCATTATTCTTGTTTTTACCAAAACCAAGTAAAACTTCAGCCTTAAGACCAAAACTTATTTTATCGGTAGAAACAAAGTCATAACGGAAATAAGGGTTAAAATGAAACATGTTATCTGCAGTCCAATTATCCTTATTTCCAGCATTTTTAGTTTTTGAAAAACCATAGGTAATATCAGCACCTACGGCCATGTTATCATTAAAATAATATCCAGCTTCAGCACCAATCAAAAAATTGTTATAAGGATTTTTGTCATTGGTAGTTTTGTTAGTTGTACTTCCAACAGTGGTAGTACTTTCTGTTTCGCCACTTTCATTTGACATACCAAATTTGCCAGTAAGGTAAAATTGTGCATTAGCAACAGCAGAAAACGACATCAAAGCAACTGCTGTAAATAAAAGTTTTTTAATTTTCATTTTTGTGTAGTTAAATGTTAGTAATCTTTATTGTTAGGCAGCAAAGATTAGAATTTTATCCGTTATTTGAACATTTAACCAACAAGTTTAACCAAAATTTTAGAGTAACACTAAGAATATTTAACCCGTTATTAACCTATATTTAATAACAACTATTCCAATGACATTGCAGCAGCAAACCCAACTACAAGTCCAACTCCTGCCCAAATAATGGCACGATTGACACGTTTTTTTCTGGCAGCAGACAAAAATCCAGCTTTATAATATATATTAGAAGAGTATTGCGGTGGCACAGCATTCTCCACCAACCTGTCCTTACCACCTCCAACAATACCAATATAGGCAATAGGCAACAACGGCGCAAATACTGGCAATGCAAACTGTGATATTATAAATGGACTGGCAGTTCCAACCAAAAATGCTCCAGTAGAACCCTTTGTATTAGAAAAAATTTTTTCGCCTTCCATTACACCGTGCATATAATCTACAATTTGCGCGTTGGTTGGTTCCGAAGTGGTGGTATCGCCATAAATAAAACGTATAGTTTTTTCATCAGAAAATTGTAACGAACAAACTTTCTGCGTTGAAATGTTTTTACATCGTCCATTGGGTTTTGTATAATACAAATTTCCATCGCTAATATAAAAAGTGTCAACCTCCATTTGTCTTCCGCCAGAAGTGGTTAAAATTCCTTGCGCGTTGGCACAATCAAAAAAAATCAAAAAAAGAACGGCAAAAAGCACGTCTTTTATAAAAGTTGAGTAAAATAACATTTTTTTAGTGTTTTTTTAATTAAATCTTGTTAATTTTAGCCGCTTTTTTTACAACATTATTATGCTTTTTCTAACAGCCATACTAATACTCTTGTTGAGTAACGTAAGCGTAGCCCAAACTTTTGACGATAGGCAAAACGCTGATTGTCAGATAGACAATACATCTTACATCTACCAAAACGTCAAAAGTGAATCTATACCATCTGCTATAGATTCGGCACATTATTTTTATGTATTCAACAACGGAAGCACAGTAAAAACCGTTGGTTACAACCGCTACGGACTACACGCCAAAGATATAAAAATTACCGTTGACCCACCACGTTACCTACATTTTAAACTTGCAAACGACAAAATTTCTGAAACCTATCCCGATTGGCTAATATTCGCATTGCTACTATCGGTAGGTCTGGTAATAATAGCAGAGGCTTACCAACGCGGTATTATTAAACGAATATTTTTGGCAGCCATTTATCAAAATACTTTTAATAGCTTTGTTAACGAACGCAACATAAATGCCGATAAAGCATTAACATCGCTTCTTGTAAGTTATTTTATCAATGTTGGTGTCTTTGCAATGATTTTTATGTCGCGCTTTAATATAAAAACAAATTTTAGCCAAGTTGAATCATATTTTGCAGCCACAGGCATAACGTTGATAGTTTTTTTTGTAAAATGGGCAGTTTCAGCAATACTCTCCAAACTTTTTAGATGCGACGAAATTTGCGAACTACATTATAAAAATGTGCGATACATAATAGCCGTAGTTGGGGTTTTACTTATCCCATTAAACCTCTTTTCTTTATACATTGACATATCATTTTTGCACAAAATAGTATTCTTTTTAACCTGTATAACATGTTCTATATATTTAATATTCAAATGGTTAAGATTATTTAAAATTATAATTTCAAAACATTTTTCAATTTTTTATTTGTTTTTGTACCTTTGCGGCGTTGAAATTATGCCTGCACTTGTAGGCATAAGATTTGCAACAGCTTAAAACAGAAATGTAATTTTAAGCACAAAGGAAAAATTTTAAGTGTTATTAAAAAACAAAAAATTTTGAAAATTTCAAATTTATTGGTTTCGCAACCACAGCCGGCTGGAGCAAACTCTCCATATTTAGATTTGGCCAAAAAACTACACTTGAAAGTAGATTTTAGGCAATTTATAAAAGTAGAAGGCGTAACAACCAAAGAGTTTAGAAGCCAACACATTAATTTTGCCGACTTTACGGCCGTTATTTTTACGAGCAAAATAGGCATAGATAATTATTTTGCTATTGCAAAAGAAACCAAATTCGCCGTTCCCGAAACGATGAAGTATTTTTGCTCAACAGAAAGCATCGCCCTCTACCTTCAGAAACACATTCTCTATCGAAAACGAAAAATTTTTCATGGAGAAAAAAGTGTAACTGAAATGACAGAAGCTTTCAAAAAAAATTTAACAGAAAAATTTTTGCTAATCCATGGTGATGTAAGCAGCAACGAGATTCCAGACTTTCTCGAAAAAATGAAAATCGACTATCATAAAGCAATGCTCTACAAAACTGTAAGTGCAGACCTTAGCGATATGAAAGAAAAATTGTCGGATTTTGATATGTTGGTATTTTTTACACCAGCGGGAATAAAGTCTTTGAGCGAAAACTTTCCTAACTTTATTCAAAACGACACTAAAATAGCAGCATTTGGTCTAACAACTTGTGAAGCAGTAGAAAAAGCTGGTTATCGGCTCGATGTAAAAGCACCAACTAAAGAAGATCCGTCGATGACCTCTGCAATAGAACACTTTATAACAGCGTTAAACAAGAAAAAATAACATACAATTTTGGCAAAAGAAAATTCATTTGGAAAAGCCGAAAAATTAACAAGCGTCAAGGCTATAAAAAAACTTTTTTCTATGGGGAGGTCTTACAAGGCCGCCCCTCTTGCCGCTTGTTTCTGTCAATGGCACAATACAAAAAATGTTAAAGTACAAATACTTGTATCGGCAAGCAAACGTATTTTTAAACATGCTGTTGACCGCAACCGTGCAAAAAGGCTTATGCGCGAAGCATATCGACTCAATAAAAATAGTTTTCTAAAACAGCTACCAGAAGATATAACCCTAAGCATTGCATTTATCTATCAAAGTTACCATCTAACCGATTTTAAAACCATAGAAAACTCAACAAAAATACTGCTTGCAATGATAGTTGATAAATATAAGCAACAAAATTGCAATAAAAACAGCAACGAAAATCAATCAAGTTCGGCGGTATAACCCTCTTCGGCAGCAAAACTATTAAGTATAGATACAAACCCTTCCATTTGTGGCGACATACCATCAAGAACAATTTTTGCATCGAGTTCTCTAATAACATTTTTAAATGCATCGTTTAAAGCCTTACGTTTCTCAACCGAATGTCCTGGCAACACACCATTGTTACTTTTTTCAAGTTCTACATCTGCATTTTTTTTCAATTCAAAAGCAGCAGCCAAATCCTCAACTATTTCAGAAATACCACACAACTCAAGAACAGATTTATCTAACGAAACAAGACTTTCGTAAAATTTACCAGCTATCGCATATCGCGAGTTTTTTCTTTTATTAACAAAATAACCATGATGGTCTATCAAATCCTTAACTTTTTGACCTGCAATTTTTTTATCATCGCGTTTTGATTTACAAGCAAGTTTTACAGCCAAATTAATCTCCGACCACGCTTGAGCAACTGCTTTATCAGCCTGTTGTGTACCAACATTAGTTTTACGCAAATCATACTTTTGCGTTTCCATATACTCATCAACAGCAGACATATAATTAAAAAGCGTTTCTTCTTTTACTGGAAGATTTTCTATTCCTTCACTGCCTGCCAAAAGGCTGTGTAGCCTATTAGATTGTTCCACTTTTAATTTTGCAACATCAAAACCCGTAAGTTTAAATGCACCTGAAAATGTTTTCATAGCCGGTAAAATATTTTATAAAATAAAAAAAATTGTTTTCCATTACAATGTTTTTCAAAAAACATGCTAAAAACAATTTTTCAAAACAGAAAATTTATTTTTAACAACAAAAATATAAAAAAATCATCTCAAACAAAACAAACATCAAAATTATCAATTTTTAACATAAAAAGTAAAGAGTTAATTTTGAAAAACCAAATAACTTTTATTATTTTTGACAAACATAAAACAAAAATAAATATGAATAATATCACAGACATAAATATTCCATACGCCGACCGTTACAATAGGCGAACACTTACACGCATACTAACCGATGTATTTAAAAACAACCCAACTTGGGACTTTACTGCCAAAACACTCGGAGAACTGCTCAAAATACAAGACGACAAATCGATGGAGCTACTCAACGAAGTTCTTACATCGCTCAAAAACTCCAACAGAATAGTATTCGACAACGGTAGTTATCGCGCATTAGTAAAAACTGGCGTTATAATTGGAACTATTGACCTTTCGCGAAAAGGTAGCCCCATAGTGCGTCCCGACGACAGCGACGAAGAAATATTAGTGATGGACAACAATCTTAAAAACGCACTTCATGGCGACAAGGTTGAAGTATCGCTATATGCAAGAAAAGACAACGGCATACAAGAAGGTGAGGTTATAAGAATAATAGAACGGTATAAACAAACTTTTGTTGGCACAATAGAAAAAGGTCCAAATTTCGCCTTTTTGCTAACCAACCACAAAACTATGCCCTACGACATATTTATACCGTTAAACAAACTAATGAAAGCAACCACTGGCGACAAAGCAGTTGCTAAGATAACCGAATGGCCAGAAGGAGCAAAACATCCAATTGGGCAAATTATAGAAGTTCTCGGTTCTACGGGCGACAACGAAACCGAAATGCACGCAATTCTGGCTGAGTTTGACTTGCCATACAATTTTCCAAAAGAAATAGAAGAAGAAGCCCAAAAAATAGACGGAACAATAACACCAGACGAGATAGCCCTAAGACGCGACATGCGTAGCATAACTACTTTTACCATCGACCCAGCCGATGCAAAAGACTTCGATGACGCAATTTCAATACAAAAACTTCCAAATGGCAATTGGGAAGTAGGCGTACACATAGCAGACGTTACACATTATATAGAAGAAGGCACACCACTTGACAAAGAAGCACTCAACCGCGCAACATCTGTTTATCTTGTTGACAGAGTAGTACCAATGCTACCAGAAGCATTATGCAACAATCTTTGTAGCCTTAGACCCGATGAAGACAAACTAACATTTTCAGCCATTTTTGAACTAAACGACAAAGCCGAACTAATGTCAGAATGGTTTGGAAAAACAATAATACGTAGCAACCGCCGTTTCAATTACGAAGAAGCTCAACAAGTAATAGAAACTGGCAAAGGCGATTATGCACAAGAAATATTAAAAGCATGGGATTTAGCCAAAATATTACGCGACTATCGTTTTTCTCACGGTTCAATATCATTCGACAAAGCTGAAATAAAATTTGATATTGACGAAAACGGCAAACCAATAAACGTATATTTCAAAGAAACCAAAGAAGCCAATTGGCTCATAGAAGAATTTATGCTATTAGCCAACAAACGTGTAGCAGCTTTTGTTGGCGAAAAACGCGACAAAAATTCACACCCAAAAACCTTCGTTTACCGTATTCATGATGAACCAGATCTCGAAAAACTAACAAATTTTCAAAAATTTATTGGAAAATTTGGCTATTCAATCAACCTCAATAGCGAAGAACTAATTTCTGAAACACTAAACGCACTTCTTGGAAAAATAAAAGGAAGCAACGAGCAAGAAGTAATATCCTCGCTCGCAGTAAGAGCTATGGCAAAAGCCATTTACTCTACCGAAAACATCGGACATTATGGACTCGGATTCAAATACTACACCCACTTTACCTCGCCCATACGCCGCTATCCCGACATGATGGTACACCGTCTGTTGGACTCATATTTACAAGGCGGAAGAAGCGCAAGTCGCCAAAAATACGAAAAACTATGTAAACACTGTTCAGAAAGAGAAATACTTGCCGTAAACGCCGAACGTGCATCCGACAAGTACAAAGAAGTTGAGTTTATGCGCGACCACCTTGGAGAAACATATTGGGGTGTAATATCAGGAATAACCGAATGGGGTATATATTGCGAATTGGAAGAAAACAAAATAGAAGGAATGATACCAATGCGCGATCTCGACGACGATTTCTATATGTTTGATGAACAAAACTATTGTCTTATAGGGCATTACAGCAAACGCAAATTTCAACTTGGCGACCGTCTTGAAGTAAAAATAGCCAAGGCTAATCTTGAGCGTAAGCAACTCGACTTTGTTCTATCAGACAGTAAAAAGAAAATAGAAACCGACCCCGACAAAGCAGATGCAATAAACAAGGCAAAATCTAAAATAGAAGAACACCAAAAATCTATTCGTAAAGCAAAAAAAGCAGAACGACAGAAAAAAAATGCCGAAAAAAGAGCATCAGAAAAAGCAGAACGCAAAAAACGAAATACAGAAAAAAAACAAAACAAAAAAAGCAAGAAAAAACACGGCAAAAATAATAATCAACCAACCAACAACCAACCTAATATTAATCAAGAAAACAAACCTCAAGAATAATCATTTTCAATAAAAACTTACGGATAGATAAAAAACTATCCGCAAGTTTTTATAAAACATAGTTATTCAAAAAACGCCACGATAAACAAAAAAATTTCGGATTGGCGTTTTTTTATATAATTTTGCACCGCTTTGTTTGTACAAAAAAAAAGAAAATCGCAATGGGAAACATCACACAAGACTACAAGCTTGGAGTGGACATTGGTTCCACAACAGCAAAAATGGTAGTGTTAGACCAAGACAACAAAATAGTTTTCAACCAATACGGAAAACACAACACTTACATTTATCAAGCAATGATTTTTGGATTGGAAAACGCAATGTCAACACTCGGCGATATACCTGTTAAAATAGCAATAACAGGCACAGCGGGTATGGGCGTAAGCGAAAGAAACAATATTAAATTTGTACAAGAAGTAATTGCTGCTACCGAAGTGGTTTCCAACCAATTTCAAAATGTATCAACACTTGTTGACATAGGCGGAGAAGATACAAAAATGATATTTTTTTCACCTGGCAAAAGTCCAGATATAAGAATGAATGGCAATTGCGCAGGCGGCACAGGAGCATTTATAGAACAAATGGCAGCATTGCTCGGAGTAAAAATAGAAGACATGAATTCGTTGGCAGAAAAAAGCCAAACCCACTACCCCATTGCAAGTCGGTGCGGCGTATTTGCAAAAACCGACATTCAAAATTTGTTGGCTCGCAAAGTTGCAAAAGAAGATATAGCCGCAAGTATATTCCATGCCGTAGGAATACAAACCCTAAACACACTAAGCCGAGGCTATGAAGTAAAACCAAAAGTTATGTTCATAGGTGGACCACTTACATTTATGCCAGAATTAAGGCGTAGAATGCTAAAAAACATGCACCTTGAAGAAAAAGACATGGTAATACCTGATTTTTCGGAATATTTTCCTGCACGTGGTGCCGCACTTTCAACTGCCGACGTACAAAGCATAAAAATATCGGAACTAATTGTAAAACTAAAAGAAAGCCAAAACATTACAACACCAGTAAAAGATCGTCTTGCGCCATTGTTCAAAGACGAAAAAGAATATCACACTTGGCTTGCTAACAGAAATATAGTAAACCCAAAACAAATAACGCTCGATCAATACAAAGGCAAAAATCTATTTTTAGGCATTGATAGCGGTAGTACAACAAGCAAAATAGCTATTATTGGAGAAAACAACGAATTAATCTATTCCCACTACGTCAACAACGGTGGCAATACACTTGAAAAAATACACAATGGGCTAAATGAATTTTATCAACAAAATAAGCAAACCTTAGAAAAACGCTTACTAACAATCTCTGCCTCTGCCGTAACAGGATACGGAGAAGACCTCGTTAAAGCAGCTATGGGCATAGATTATGGCATTGTAGAAACGCTTGCACACTTTAGCGCAGCACAATATCTCAACCCCAAGGTAGATTTTATAATGGACATCGGTGGTCAAGATATGAAAGCCATCTTTATACAAAATGGGGTTATAAATCGAATAGAATTAAACGAAAGTTGCAGTGCCGGATGTGGTAGTTTTATAGAAACATTTGCACGCAGTCTTGGCATTTCAACACCAGAATTTGCACAAAAAGCCTGCATTAGCAATGCACCATGCGACTTGGGAACACGTTGCACCGTTTTTATGAATAGCAAAGTAAAACAATCGCTAAGAGAAAACGCAACAATAAACGACATAAGCGCAGGATTAGCATTCTCGGTAATAAAAAACGCATTATTCAAAGTATTAAAACTAAGAAACTTCGACGAACTTGGACAAACACTCGTGGTACAAGGTGGAACATTTAAAAATCCTGCAGTTTATCGTGCATTAGAAATAATGACTGGCAAAAAACTCACATCTACCGACATACCCGAAATGATGGGTGCTTTTGGCGCAGCAATATATGCAAAAACACAGTTTATGCACCAAACCAAAACCGAAAGCACATTTGTTGGACTTGACAATCTTGACAAAGCATTAGACTATACCAACAAACAAGTACTTTGTAAAGGTTGCGAAAACAATTGCCTTGTAACAGCATTCAAATTCAACAACAAACGCACATACTACAGCGGCAACAAATGTCAAAAAGTATTCAATAGTAAAGGCTCATCAACAGAAAAAGGCGAAAACCTCTTTGCACGTCGCTACAAATTACTATTCGATCGTCAAGAAAAAATAGTAAACCCAAAATTAACTATTGCTATACCAAGGGTATTAAACCAATATAGCAACTATCCATTTTGGCACAAATTATTTTCGGCTTGCAACATAAACGTGCTACTAACTCCGCCAACAACAATGGCACTATACGAAGACGGAAGTGGCACAATAATGAGCGACAATATCTGTTTTCCTGCAAAACTCGTACACGGACACATCATGTGGGCAATAAAACAAAAGCCCGACAGAATATTCTACCCAATAGTAACATACGAAAAAAACGAATACAACAATACAGAAAACAGTTTCAATTGCCCAATAGTAAGCGGCTATAGCGATGTTATAAAAAGTAGTATCGATCCATTGGGCAAATATGGCATACCATTCGACAACCCAGAAGTTAATTTCAACGACGAAAAACTACTATACAACACTTGCAAAAAATACCTAAAATCAATAGGTATAGAAGCTCCAACTATTAAAAAAGCTTTTTCACTCGCACTTGAAGCACAACGCGAATACCGTAGTCAAATAGCCGTTGAAGCAATGGAAATAATAGAAAACGCCAAACGCGACAATAGACTACTTGTTGTTCTTGCTGGTCGTCCCTACCATGCTGATCCTCTCATAAACCAAAAAACACCCGACATAATAGCCGACCTTGGTGCAAGTGTAATATCAGAAGATAGTTTATCTGCATACCTTGATATTATGGAGCTTCAGGTAATTCCCCAATGGGCATACCCAAACAGAATAATGAACGCAGCACAATGGGTGGCTCAGCAAGATATGCACGTTACATTTGTACAACTCAATTCTTTTGGATGCGGACCTGATGCTGTTGTGGTAGACGAAGTAACAGAGATACTCCGTGCGGCAGGCAAATCAAACACAGTAATAAGGATAGACGAGATAAACTCTACAGGAAGCATACTTCTAAGGATACGCTCACTAATGGAAAGTTACAAAGTAATGAACCTAAGCGAACGTCCCCAAAAACGTGAACGTCAAACAGTAAAACCTTTTGGCAACGAAGATCGCAAACGCACCATACTTGCCCCATACTTTGCCGACGGATATAGCGAAGTATTACCTATACTATTCAAAATGAGTGGCTACAAACTCATCAACCTTCCTCGCCCCGACAAAGTATCGGTAGAATACGGATTGCGTTTTGCCAACAACGAAATATGTTATCCAGCAACAATAGTTGTTGGCGATATGATTAAAGCCATAAAAGAAGGGCAATATGATAGGCACGAAATAGCCTTTGGAATAACCCAAACAGGTGGGCAATGCAGAGCTTCGTCATACTTAGCATTAATGAAAAAAGCATTAATCTCGGCAGGATACCCCGACATACCTATTATAAGTGTTGGCACTGCTGGCAAAACAATCAACCCACAACCCGGTTTTCAGATAAATTGGCTAAAACTACTGCCAATAACACTTGCAGCCGCCTTTTATATCGACACATTATTAAGATTTTACTACGTACTTGTAGTTCGAGAGAAACAGAAAGGTAGCGCAGAAAACTTTAAAGAAAAATATCTTAAAGCCCTAAAATTGGAGATGCCATACAACCAACCATCAAAAATTTACAACCTCATAGAAAAAATGACAACTGAGGCCAATAATTTTGAGGCATACGAAAAAGATGTACCACGTATAGCCATAGTAGGCGAAATATACGTAAAGTACAACCGCTTTGGTCATAAATTTATCTCCGACAAACTTGTAGAAGAAGGTGTAGAAGTGGTATTTCCACCCATTCTTGAATTTTTTACACAAGAAATTGTAAACGTTAGAAAAAATTGGGAGATGAACCTCGCTCACAAAAAATTCTCCACATGGGTACTACTCAAGTTTTTTAGTCGCTACATCAACAATGCCACCGAAAAAGTAAAAAAAATACTTGCCAAAAGCAAATACCCATTTGTATTCCATTCCATAGAACAAATAGCTGCTGATGCTGCACAAACATTAAGCCTAAGCAACCAATTTGGCGAAGGATGGCTTATTAGCGCAGAAATATCATCTTTTGCAAAGCAAGGAATAAAAAACATAATAAGTGTACAGCCCTTTGGTTGTATCGCCAATCAAGTGATAAGCAAGGGCATAGAAAAAAAATTACGAAAACAATATCCAAATCTCAACTTACTCTTTCTCGACTACGACGACGGAGCAAGCGATGTAAACATTACAAATAGGCTTTATTTTATGCTAAAAAACTTGTAAAAAAATGTTGCTATACACATTGGGAATACACCTCTACGGATTTGTAGTCAAAACGGCTGCATTGTTCAACGGCAAAGCAAAACTTTTTGTCAACGGTCGAAAAAATATTTTTGACAATTTGAAAAAAAATGTCAATCCAAACGACTATAATATATGGCTACACGCCTCATCGCTCGGAGAATTTGAACAAGGTCGCCCCGTAATTGAAAAAATTAGAGAAAATCACCCCGACTACAAGATAATTGTAACATTTTTTTCTCCATCGGGATACGAAATACGTAAAAACTACAAAAACGCAGACTATATCTGCTATATGCCGTTAGACACACCAAAAAACGCAGAAAAATTTTTAAATGCTGTTAATCCAAAAACGGTATTTTTTGTAAAATACGATTTTTGGTACAATTTTCTCGAAAAAATAAACCAACGTCAAATACCATTGTACATTTTTTCAACCATTTTTAGAGAAAATCAAATATTTTTTAAATGGTATGGCAAAAAATATCGCAAAGTATTAACATTTTTCAATAGGCTATTTGTACAAAACCAAGAATCTGTAAAACTACTCAAAAGCATAGGCATAACGCAAACAACAGTAGCAGGCGACACAAGGTTTGATCGTGTTTGCCAAATAACACGCAACGCAGGAAATATAGAATTAATCGACCGCTTTTCCCAAGGTAGCACAATAATAGTTGCAGGAAGTACATGGCCACCTGACGAAAACATCTTGATACCTGCTTTTGAGCAACTTAAAGCCAACAATCCAAATCTAAAACTTATAGTTGCTCCACACGAAATACACCAAAGCAGAATAGATATGCTTGTTGAAAAACTAAAAAACACAAAGTTTTCAAAGTATTCTCAATCAAACATTGATACCATAAATAAAAGCGATGTACTAATTATCGACAACATCGGTATGTTATCAAAAATCTACAAATATGCTACATTGGCATACGTAGGTGGTGGTTTTGGCGTAGGCATACACAATATCTTAGAAGCAGTAAGTTATTCAATACCAGTAATATTCGGTCCAAATTACAAAAAATTTAAAGAAGCCGTAGATCTTGTAGAAAAAGGCGGTGCATACTCAATATCCACACAAACAGAGTTAAATCAACAACTCTACAAATTGTTAAGTAACAACTATTTATTAGAAACAACAGGAAAAACATGCCTTGAATATGTAAATGCAAATCTCGGTGCAACAGAAAAAATACTAAAAGGAAGTGGATTCTAACTACAAAAAATCACACACAGCACGGGAGAAAATTCAAAGTCTCCCGTTCTCAATGTGGTGAATAATTTCTTCAATCATCTTATCCTCTTCCTTAGCATCGTATTCACTTTTAAGGTTACTACCAAACAAACGCGCAATTCCTTGATAAAGAACAGCATTAAAATCGCCTTTGAGTTCACGTAACACCTCGTAAGTAGTAAAACCAGTTTCTCTATCAACCAATTTAATCAAAATACGACCTTGAGAAACAGTAAGATGGATAAGTTGTTTTTCAAAATTGGCACGCAAAGTTTTTTCTTGACTTTTAATATATTCCTTTCGCAATGATTCATCATCAATTTTAGCCAGACTATCCTCAATCTCTGCATAAACTTTGCGAATAATTTTTGCATAAGGCAATACCTTCTTTATATTATAAACCAACTTATAATAATACTTTTTTTCTTTTTCGGTCATAAACCTACGCGGAGGCATTATAACAATAGGATTGTGCATAACCACAAGCAAAGTATCGCTTGGACGCACATAGCCTTTTACAACCTCGGCTTTTTTAAGACGCTCATTATCTTTTAGCTCTTCACCATGCAGAATAATCTGAGCTGAGGTTGATAAAACACTGCAACAAAAAACAACAGAAAAAAAAATTCTTAAAAATCCAACCATTGCATTAATAATATCACGTGCAAATATAATTTATTTTTATACTCACATCAAAAATATTTTTTTAACGCATTTATAAATACAATTATTTTTTGGACAATAATGTTTTTTTTATTTTCTTTGAAAAAAAATTTTGCAGCTAATACAATATGAAACGTACAGTATTGGAAATGCTTAACGCAGCGTCCATAAACTTTAAAGACACCGCGTATGTCAGCGAAAAAACCGATGCAGGCTGGCAAGGCACAACATATCAAGAAGTAAATAAGTTGTCAGACTACATGGCCATATCATTGATAAAGACAGGTGTAAAACATGGCGACAACATAGCCATAATATCCGAAGGACGCACAGCTTGGATAGTTACCGAATACGCCATACTCAAAACAGGAGCAGTATGCGTACCTCTATCGGTAAAACTACAACCAGACGAAATTCTTTTTAGGCTACAACATTCACAAACAAAATTTGTTGCGGTGTCGCAAAACAGCGTTTCAAAAGCATTAGCAATGGCTCAAGCACTTAGGGATCTTGACATAAAAATTATTTACCTTGACAAGCCCGACGAAACCATGCAGCCACTCAACATAGCAATTTCGCAAATCTATCTATACGACTCACTTATTAACGGTGGCAAAGAAGATTACAACACATACAGAGAAGAACTAAACAAACGCATTAAGCAAGTAGATGAAAACGACACTGCAACAATAAGTTACACATCAGGTACAACAGGAAATCCCAAAGGCATAATGCTAAGCCACCTCAACTATTGGGCCAACAGCCACGATGCCCTTAGATTTTTCAAACTTCAGAACAACATGAAATTGTTCATCATACTACCTCTTGATCACTCCTTTGCTCACACAATAGGTTTTTATGTAGCAACATTATGCGGGCTAAGGCTTTCGTTTGTAGATGCACGAGGCGGCGCAATAAACCAACTAAAAAACATACCAATAAACATAAAAGAGGTAAATCCCGACTTCATGCTATCTGTACCTGCACTAACAGGCAACTTTATGCGAAAAATACAAGACGGCATAAACAAACAAGGAGGTGTAGCAAAATTTTTATTCACACGCGGTATGTCGGCAGGAATAGCATACTACGGCAATGGTTATGACAAACCTGCACTACTAAAACGACTTTGGAAATACCCGATATACAAACTCGCCGACAAAATTGTATTTAGCAAGATACGCAAAATTTTTGGCAACAATTTCCAATTTTTCATAGGTGGTGGAGCAGCACTCGACATAAAACAACAACAATTTTTTTACACCCTCGGAGCACCAGTTTACCAAGGTTATGGACTAACAGAAAGCAGCCCTGTTATATCGGTAAACTGCCGCGACAAACATAAATTTGGAAGTTCAGGACTAATACTCACTGGCATAGACGCAAAAATAATAGCCAACGATGGCAAAGAATCACCAATAGGACAAAAAGGCATACTACACGTCAAAGCCCTTAGCGTGATGAAAGGTTACTACAAAAACGAACAAGCAACAGCCGAAACCATAAAAAACGATTGGCTTAACACTGGCGACATGGCATATATCGACAAAGATAATTTTCTTTATGTTATAGGCAGAGAAAAAGCCCTACTAATAAGTAGCGACGGAGAAAAATACTCGCCAGAAGGCATAGAAGAAGCTATTACCAACAGCGGTGGCTTAATATATCAATGTGTACTCTACAACGACCACTGCAAATATACCACAGCACTAATAACTCTCGACAAAAACAGAGTTAAAGAATATGCAAAGCAACACAAAATAACAGACCCAGAAAAATTACTCGAAGCAGTAAAAAAATCATTTTACAGCTTTACCGATGATGCCAACTACAAAAACAAATTTCCAAAACAATGGATACCATCTGTTTTCAACATAATAGAAGAACCATTTAGCGAAAAAAACCAAATGGTAAATTCCACCATGAAAATAGTAAGATTTAAAGTTTTGGAAACATACAAAAACATAATTGAACGTATGTACACCGCCGAAGGAAAAACCAATTGCAAAGAAAATAAAGAAGTATTGGAAAAATTGTTGGCAGAAAAATAAAAAATTAATACTTTTGTAACGCAAAAAAACAGAGACAAAAATAATGGAAACTATACGTAGTGAAGGAAATATGAAAACGCCCAAGGTAAATCTTGACCCAATACAAGGTCTTGTAGAACTTGGTGGACGTTCCACACCCGAAAACACAGAAAGCGTTTACAGACCGCTCATTGAGTGGATGGAAGAATATGTACAAAATCCACAAGAAAATACAACTGTAAACATAAATTTTGAATACTTCAATTCAAGTTCAGCTAAATATCTCATACGTTTTCTCGAATATGTAAACAAAATAAAAAATTCGGGAAATGGATATGTTGTAAACTGGTATTACGAAGACGATGAACTATTGGAATATGGCGAAGATTTTCAAGATGTATTGGAATTAAAATTCAATTTTATACCGACCCAAGACTATCAAGGCTAAGTCGGCAAAAAAATAAATCCCCATGAAAGATTTGTCGGTAAACCATGTTTCGCTAAAAGAAACGATGCTAAGTCGCCTGCTAAACAGCAACGGACAAGACTTCGGGCAGTACAACAATATAAAAATGCGATTGCTAAACAACGCAAAAGCATTACCCGTAAACCAAAACTTCAACGCCGACGAATTTTATAGTCAACTACAAGACTATCTTTCACAAGGTTTACAATTAAAAATAGAGCCAGAACACCACGACGATATATATATAATAACGGTGTACTCAATGGGCAAGATAGCAGGAATACTCAACACAGGCAAAAAATCGGTAGTGTTTATGGTATTCGACAATAGGCTATACTTTGACATAGTTTCCAGTAAATACACCGAAGATCCCAACTATATAGAAAAGAAAAACGCAATATCAGAATTTCTATCTTTTGGTACAACAGGCAAAATACAAAATTTTGTAGAAGACTACTTAATGTCTTGCTACGATGAGCAAACAAAAGAACGAATTGTATCGCTAAGCCGTTACATAGAATACCCAGCATACGGCATGAATGCAACTCTCGCCTACTACATTGAAGATGATGAATACATACTTGCACGGCTAAAAATTTATAAAATAGAAAAAAGTAAAGGCAACTATAACAACAGCAAACCAGAAAACGCAATCTATTTGTTAACAACCAACGGCGCTTATCTGCTTGATTTTGACCAAAATATGCAGTTAAAATATGCAGAAACCATTTCGGAAAACGAAATGAAGGTAAAAAGTAAAATAGGTCGCGACCCAATTATATGCGGAGCAGCAGAATGGATAAGCAATCGCGACAACGATTTTCTTTACAACGAAATTAAACACCTCAACAATGCCTCACGCGAAGAAAAATTAAAAGGCATTGCAAAATTAACCTACAATTTTGCAGAAAATAAAGAACAATCAGAATATGCAGCCAATATACTCGGCATATTTGCCCATCAATACGGCGACATATTCTACACATTTGCAGCAAAATACCTTATAGCAATAAGCAACGTAGAAAAAGATTACAAATTTAACGAAGAAGAAACAAAAGAATTAATAAGTGCAGCAAAAGATGCTGTTTCTGACACCGATTTTGCCAACAAATTTCAAGAATTTATCCAATCGTACAACCTTGATGCCAACGACATATTAGCCATTGTTCATATCCTAAATAGATGCGAAACGCCACAACAAATGTCAGAGCAATACACAAAGGCAATGCAAAAGGTACACGAAAAATTCCTAAAACTTGTTCCAAATAATTTAGACAGAATACTTTTTGAAACCGAACTCGCAAAAAAAATATTTGAAAACGGTGACGACAAAAATGCAAGAAAAATGGCAGAAGATGCCGCCGATAAACTCCAAACAGAATATATAGAATCTATTGGACTAAATTCAACACAAAGCCCAGACCAAAAATATAGCGGAGCAATAGCCAACTATGCCGTAGCAGAAGCAATATTTTTAACATCAAAACAACAAAAAGAAATATCACAAGCAGCCGACAGATTGGCAATACTTAAGCCATTAATAAAAGAAAATATAGAAAAAATGGCAGGGCTTACACAAAACGAAAACTTAAAACAACGAGCCGAAAATGTATTAGAATTATTTGATGCACAAAAATTCAACGCCCACAAACAAGAATTTAGAATACCAGAAATAAAACACAACATAAAAAAAACTGGTACAGAATTAATAATGCATCCTTCAACAATGAAAAAACAGCCATACCACGATTTTAAAACATGGCTCGACAAAGTTGAAATACAACAATCCGCACAAATAAATAGCGGAAGTTTAATAACTAATCAAAGTTATCCTCAAATAAACACAGCAATAGAAAAATGTTGTACATTTCTCGATATACAACAACTTGAATCATACATATTCCACACCGAAAATACTTACGGCATAACATCATACGACGGTTCAAAACCTACACTTGCAATAAGTGAACTACATACAAAAGAAGATAGCAAATACTTTCTTCAAGATGGACAATTGTACTTTGCAGTAGCAAAAGAATTGGCAAATATAAAATTTGGATTTTCTAAAACCAATATAAATAACCTTTGGAGAAACCTTTCCAAGGACGGAAATATGAATTTTGGTCAACTTTCAACCACAATACCAAAACTAAACTTTACATCAAAATATATAAAGAATTACACTCGTAGCCAAAAATATAGCCAATACATAGTTCAAAATCCCGACTACAACAAATTTGACACGGATTCAAAAAGAACCATTGATTTGCTACAACAAAAACTACAAACATTCAACTATCAAGGAACAGAAACTATAAAAGACCAACAAGCATTTGAATTTACGCTTTTTAATAGAATGCTCAACTACACAACCGACAGAATAGGCATTTTAATATCGGACGGCATTATTAGTGCTGTTAAGAGCATAATAATTTCGGACGAAAATATGCCAGACGCATTAGACGCATGCCAAAATATGAGCGTAATTGAATATGCATTACAAAAAGAAGAAGACGGAACACTAAGAAATATAGACTTTGCACTAAGATTGCAAGCACTTGTATCGTTCTATATTTCAGATGAATACGAAAAATTAAGAAACTACATTACAAACTAAACGAAAATAAAAACATTTTTTTCAAAAAAAAGTTCAAAAAAATTTGGAAGTTACAAAATAATATCTACCTTTGCAACGTCAAAACCGATAAGGAAGACATAGACGACAAGAAAGAAATTTGTTTCATGTAAAATACAATTGTTGGTCCCTTCGTCTAGCGGTTAGGACGTCAGATTTTCATTCTGATAACAGCGGTTCGATTCCGCTAGGGACTACAAGGTTTGAGGTTAAACTCAAACCTTTTTTTGTTTATAACAATAAATTCCCGTAAAATAAGGACAATGAACTTCCTGAATTCTGGTTGTTATCGACGAGTTCCTTTTAAAAAAGCCGCAAAATCCTTCGATATGCGGGTGTCTTCTGCAACAAACGAATACTCCTTTGAAAATGTTGTTTTCTGCTTTGTTTTGATATCTTCTGCTATCCAGCGGCGTTTCCTTGTATGGATGCACACAAGTCGTCTTCGGACAGGGAAATCGACAAAAACTGAATATTCTGTAAAGCCGTTGGGCGACATGACAATCGTTGAATCATGCGGCGGCTGAATATTTTTCTCACTCATATAAATATTCAGTGTTGTTTCTGTCTTGACAATATCGGTTACATCAAAATTTTCTACCAATTCTTCTGGCAAAAAACAGTCTAATATTTGTTTGTATAATTCTTTCATTTCTCGCTTATGGATAATTTTGTTCTGTAATTCTCCGCAAAGATAGTTATTTTTGGGAAATTTATATCCACAGGTTTATTACTATGCTCCCTCAACACCGCCTCAAAACGGTGCTTAGCCTTCAGAGAACATATTCCATTAGAACAAGGATTAAGACATTCTTTGAAGGAACACAGAAGTGTACCATGGCTGCGTCAGAGAACATATTCCATTAGAACAAGGATTAAGAGTTACGTTGATTGAAACTTAACATTAAGCAATTCATTTAAAATAATGATAAAAAAAAGTTAATACCCTTTTTAAAATCAAATTTTCCACTTTTAAAAAAATATATATATTTGCCGCGAATAAAAAGATTAATAAAATTATGAGCGACAAATTATATGTTTTCGATACCACACTCCGCGATGGCGAGCAAGTGCCTGGTTGCCAACTCAACACTATTGAAAAAATCCAAGTGGCTAAACAGTTGGAACAGTTGGGTGTGGATATTATTGAAGCTGGTTTCCCTATTTCGTCGCCTGGCGATTTTAATTCAGTGGTGGAAATTAGCAAAGCCGTTACTTGGCCTACAATATGCGCGTTAACTCGCGCTGTACAAAAAGACATTGATGTAGCCGCAGATTCGCTAAAATACGCAAAACGTAAAAGAATTCATACTGGCATCGGTACAAGCGATTTGCATATTAAATATAAGTTTAACTCAAACCGTGAAGAAATTATCGAACGTGCAGTGGCGGCTGTTAAATATGCAAAAAAATATGTCGAGGATGTTGAGTTTTATGCCGAAGACGCTGGTAGAACCGAAAATGAGTATCTTGCACGTGTTGTAGAGGCTGTTATTAAGGCTGGTGCAACTGTTGTAAACATTCCTGATACCACGGGATATTGCCTACCAGAAGAGTACGGTGCTAAAATTAAATATCTAAAAGAACATGTTGATGGTATAGACAATGCAATTATTTCTACCCATTGCCACAACGATTTAGGTATGGCTACTGCCAATACTCTTATGGGTGTGCTTAATGGTGCGCGTCAAGTGGAGGTTACAATCAACGGCATTGGCGAAAGGGCAGGAAATACTTCGCTCGAAGAAATTACGATGATTCTAAAAAGTCATAAGAATATTCCTATCGAAACCACTATCAACACAACAAAAATAATGTCAGTTTCGAGAATGGTTTCTGGATTAATGAATATGCCTGTGCAGCCAAATAAAGCTATTGTTGGTCGTAATGCATTTGCCCATTCGAGTGGAATACATCAAGATGGTGTTCTTAAAAATGTACAAACTTACGAAATTATTGATCCTAAGGAGATAGGACTTGATGATAATTCTATTGTGTTGACGGCTCGTAGTGGAAGGGCAGCTCTTAAATATCGTTTACATGTTAACGGTGTAGATACCACAGACGAAAAACTTGATAAAATTTATCAAAAATTTCTAAAACTTGCCGATCAGAAAAAAGAAATTACAGACGATGATATACTTATGCTTGCAGGTGCGGATATTGCCGACACTCATTCTGTAAAACTTGATTTTCTGCAAGTTACAACAGGTTTTGGCGTAAAAAGTGTCGCAAGCATAGGACTTGATATTTCTGGACAAAAATTTGAAGAAACATCATCGGGTAATGGTCCTATTGATGCTGCTATCAAAGCGTTGAAAAAGATAATCCGCAAGCAAATGACCCTTAAAGAATTTACAATTCAAGCCATTTCAAAAGGTTCCGACGATGTAGGAAAGGTTCACATGCAGGTGGAATATGATGGAAACGTTTATTTTGGTTTTGGCGCATCCACCGACATTGTTACAGCTTCCGTAGAGGCTTATATAGATTGTATAAACAAGTTTAGAGTGAGATAAAATAATACAACTAACTAAAAAAACGCGGAACGATTATAAAAAGTTTCGCGTTTTTTTATTAACAAGTAAAACGAATTAAGCGAATCAATTTATTACTTAAGTAATTATATGCATTACGTAATTTGTAATGTAAACTTGAATAGTGTTTTTAATACACACTTTGATTGCTAATTTAATGGAATAAATGACATTAAATTTTACAATCAAAAAATACATATTCAAACGCAATGCAAAAAAAGGATAGTAGGTTGGCTGTCTTTTTTTTGGCAATTTCCGAAAAGTTGAATTATCTTTGCAATCAGAACATTAATAGAAAACTCATTATGTCGAAATACTTAAATCCCAAAGTAGATTTAACCTTCAAAAAGGTTTTTGGCGAGCATGAAAACCTTGTCAAAAGCCTTT
>CALFIU010000122.1 GCA_937877455.1 uncultured Bacteroidales bacterium | reverse complement strand
GCGAACCTTTTGGAAAGCCATGTTTTTCAGTTTGATTTTCTCAATGATGAATTTTCTAAATGTCCGCAAAGTTTGCAAGACATTATTTTTGACGAAGAAAAACGCAAGAAATTGGTGATTTACATCAATCCGCCGTATGCGGAGGCTCCATCAAAAAATAGAAAGGAAGGCAAAATTGCTGTTGAGCAATCAGCTACAAATACAAAATATTCAGAAAAATTAGGACAAGGCACAAGAGAACTTTTTGTTCAATTTTTTACAAGAATATATTTTGAATTAAACGGTTGTTACCTTGCAGAATTTTCAAAGTTGAAAATTCTGCAAGGTACACATTTTGTTGATTTTAGAAATTTTTTCTATGCAAAAATAGAAAAAATGTTTGTTGTTCCAGCTGATACATTTGACAATGTAAAAGGTCAATTTCCAATTGGATTTATGATTTGGAATACATCGAATAAAATCAAATTTGATGAAATAGAATCTGATGTTTATGATAAGAATGGTATCTCTCAAAAAACAAAAATCTTTTGTGCATACGATTATTTACATTACATCAACGAATGGGTTAAAACTTATAGGGGAAATAACGGAGATTTTATAATTGGCAAATTTCCTTTTAAAGGAAATGACTTTCAAAATCAAAACATGATTGCGATTGTTCATAATAATATGAAATACAATGAGGCGGCTGGACAGTTTTTGATTACTGGTTACAACCTTTTTCAAGCAAGCGTTTATTTTGCAGTAAGAAAAATCATTCCCGCCACTTGGCTCAATGATCGAGACCAATTTTTGTTCCCAAACGACGGTTGGAAAACTGATTACGAATTTCAGACAAATTGTTTGGTTTGGACATTGTTTAATAACAATATCCAATCAAAATATGGCATCAATCATTGGATACCATTTTCGGAAGAAGAGGTAAACGCCAAAGAAATGTTCAAATCGCATTTTATGAAAGATTTTTTGGAAGGGAAAATGGAAATTGAAAATGGAAAATTGAAAATGGGAACAGGCGATTTGTTTGCTGACCTCACCCCCCAGCCCCCTCTCCTTGGAGGAGAGGGGGAGGTTGTCCGCAATCAAACTTCTGAAACTAAAGCCCCTCGCCTTTTAGGAGAGGGGTTTGGGGTGAGGTCAAAATCCGTAATGGATGCTGGTCGCGGCCTCTGGCGTTATTATCACACGAAAGATACTGCAAATCCCAACGCAAGCCTTTACGACATCAAGGAATTTTTCCAAGGCAGAAACGACAAAGGCAAGATGAACGCCACAAGCGATGACCCTGTTTACACAAAATTGTTGTCTGATTTAAAAGACAGCCTACGGCTATTGGGCGAGGAGATAAAGCCGAAGGTGTATGAGTATGGATTTTTGAGGTGAAAGGAAATTGAAAATGGAAAATTGAAAGTTGAAAATTTTCAATTTTCAATTTTCAATTTTCAAATTTTACACCACAGCCTCCACTATCTCCTTGTCGCCGAATTTCAGTGTCTTTATGCCAGAGACTTTGGATTTGTTGAAATTGAAACTGAGCATATAGCCTTTGTTAACGTGGTAATAGTCAAGGTATTCAGTCAGTTGATGTTCACCGCGCTCGTTGTAGGCGTTGCCACGCCAAATTTTCATCTCAATTATGTATTGAGTACCAAGATAGTCGATAATCATGTCGGTGCGTGAACGGTCGCGAGTTTCCGCTTCGATGTAATAGTTGCCCGTGCCGTTAATAATTGGCTTGATGTAGAGCATAAAGAAACGACGACCTTCTTCCTCTTTAAATTCAGTATCTTCGTCACCGTAGATATCGTTGAAATGAACGATGAAACGTTCAAGGATTTTGTCCATTTTGAGAGTACCATTTTCGATGAATTGTGTGCGGTCGGTGTCGCCATGCTTATAAAATACACTTTTCATCTGTTCCTCGGTCATAAAGAAATTGTAGAGTCGAGTTTCTATGATACGGTTCGATACTTTCACCCTGCCGTTGCTATTTTGAATGTAGTTGAACATTTTGGCAATCGAAATTACCTTGTCGTCGGGGTTGTAAATGTATGAATTGCCATGATACAGAATGTCTTCGAGCATTTGGAAAAGTTTTGGAAAATCATCCAATTTCTTAATCAAGTCGTCGAAAAACGGATTGTTTTCCTCAACAAGCAATATTTTCACGGCATTCAAAAAACCTTCATAATGCCAGCCAAGATTCTTGTTGTCAATAAGTTGGCAAAGTTTTGACACTAAGTATGGATAACCCGAAGTGTAGTCCCAAACCAATTGTGCCATCATTGGAACGTCCATGCCGGTATTGTGGTCGGACTCGTATTCTTGAAGCATTTTTTCGATTCCATCCTTCGATAGCGACATATCCTCGTCGAATGGCACGGCGATGTTCCACGGCGAATTGTACTGATGGTCGCTGTCGGGTCGCACTTTCAGTTTCAGGTTCTTGATGTCATAAACACCGGCAAGTATGACAGACTGAAACGTAGGAACATCCATTCGGTTTAGATATTTATCGCGCAGTAATCGTAGCAACTTTATAAACGATTCGTAATTGCTTGCACTATCCACCTCATCGATTATAAGCACGATTGGCTTGTCAGATTTTTCGCAAATATCGGTGATGAACTCGTCAAGAAACGCAAAATCAATTGATTTCTTTTCAGAATAACTTTTTGTGATGTCAGTAATTGAACTTTTAACATAATCACTAACTTCTGGAATTGTCCTAAGTTTAAGGCGCAATTTATCAATGAAATAATAAGCCAATGTATTTTCTGTTGCAAATTCAGTCTCCCCCATCCGTTCAAAACTAATCGAAAACACTACATAATCCTTGTTCATCCGTTTTGTCAAGTGGTAAAGCGTTGTTGTCTTACCATATTGACGACCACGGTTGATGGTGATATATTCGCCATCGGCAACACGTTTTTCAATGTCGTCAATGCGGTTGGTGATGTCTACCATATAATGGAGTTGCGGGTAGCATATCCCTGTTGTATTGAATCTGCGCATAATCTGTCGATTTTTAGTTTCCCGCCACAAAGATAAGTATTTTTTTTGAATAACAAAAGCGTTACTCTTATCCTGACAATGTGAGAAAAATCAGCAAGAAACTTGGAATAAGCGAACCCATTTGGCAACTCGCTCAGACCATAAAACTCCCTGGCAAGCGATTTGAAAAAACTCATCTCAACCTCATAATTCGGGAAGCCCAAAATATAAAGCCGCTCCTCGTCAATGTATTCTTTTATAGTGAGATAGCCTGTGTAATACAATAACGGAACGAGGTTGGTTTGTACTTCTTTGTCCTAAACTGCACTACCATTATTGAGTTTCTCAAAACTCTGAATCCCCAACGGAAACCTGTCCAATTTGATTTATAGTATCTCCATGGTCTGAAATGTTTTTTTTTGGAGAAAGATAAGATTTTTTTTGAGAATAGGATTATTTTCGTATTTTTGTCCATAGGTAATTGCTTAAATCTCAAAAAAACTGATATAACTAAAAGTATATGCAGTTTGTTTTTTGATGTAACTATCCTACCAATAATACAGAAGGATTATGTTTAAAAATATTATACTATTTGCTTATATAATTGTTACAAATTGTACAAATATCTGATACATAAATATTTGTTGATATTTTAAAAGATTTTTAACTTTGTGGTTTAAAAGTTTTCGCATAATTAATATTAGAGCATAACTATTATTAACAAAATTTATAAAATAATGAAAAACATAAAATTAGCAACTCTATTCGCATTGGTAGCATTTGTTTGTTATCTTGCATCTTGCAGTGACGATGATGTTGTCGTTGATGAAAGTAATACCAACCAGCAGAGTGTAACTGTGTATGACACTGTAAGGACAACTATTTACGACACCGTTCAAGTTGTTTTACCTCAAAACGACTATGAGGGTCTTTATGTATACCAGTTAAACGACTTTTTGCAATCGAAAATTGACCCTACTTTGTACTACAATATTAAAATATTGGATAAGAATCCTAATTTTGATACAATTAGGTTTTCACTGTGGGATGCAAGTCAAATAAAAGTAAATTTAGATTTGAGAGAATGTGAAGAATTGGAAGAAATACGAGATTATGCTTTGTATTATTGTCAAAATTTAATTAAAATTTCCATTCCTAATAGTGTTGAACATATTGGAAAGGGTGCTTTCTATCATTGTTCGTCGTTACAAGAAATCAATCTTCCCGAAAGTCTTACATCTATTTCGGCTAATATGTTTGATAGTTGTGTTTGCTTGAGTAATATTAAAATACCCGAAAGTGTTACCGAGATAAGGGTTCGTGCATTTGCTCATTGTAGAAATCTTCGTGAAATCACTATTCCCAATAGTGTAACAACAATTGGTTGGGGTGCATTTGAAAATTGTACAAGTCTTAATTATATCTCTATTCCCTCAAGTGTTACAGAGATATGCGGTTTTGCATTTGCATACTGCACTGATCTTTGGTATATCACTATTCCTGAAAGCGTTACAGAGATAGGTGAAGGGGCATTTTGCAATTGCACAAGGCTTCAAGATATCACTATTCCAAAAAGCGTTACAGAGATAGGTGATTATGCATTTAGTTGGTGCACAGGACTCAATTGGATTAGAATAGAAAGTTCAAATCCACCAACAATCAGCCAATTAACATTTTATAACTATACTGGCAAAATTTATGTTCCTTCTTCTGCTTTAGATACTTATAAAGCAGCAAATTATTGGAAAGGTTTGGCAGACCAAATTGATGTTTGGTAATTCTATTTGTTACAAAAAGGGATGCACTATTTTGCAGTGCATCCTTTTTTATTCTTTATTGTATTTTAAACAATCTTATTTTTTACTCTATACAATATTGTTTTTTTGACGGTCTGTTTGGTTTCTTTTTTCTGTTGATTTGATACTTTAAAAATACGTTTTTTCGATTAGGGACAAAGTGTGCTATTTCTGCTTTTTAAAAGAAAAATGTCTTTTTCCCTCTATTTAATTTTTTTTCAATTTTTTCAACTCTTTGTATATAAACTTACCGAGTAGATGACCTGCATCGTTTAAATCTTCCTGCTTAATATTGTTAATCGTCAATAAATCAACGTTGTTGATATCAACAAATTTTGCGTCTAAACGAGGATTATCCATATCGTCTTCCATATAGTTGACACAAATTGTTAAAACAGCATCTGGATTTTTGAAATCTCCAAATGCCAATAGTTTTTTTACATCATCATTAATGAAGCCAATAAAATATTTTTCTTGTTTTTCTTTTATTTGGGAGAATTTTGGATTTGACTCAATCAATTCTTCCATGGTTTTGTCTGTGTGAAAAAATTTTGTTTTGCTATAATCAAAAATAACATGGATATTCGTTTTGTCAACAATATTAGCAAAATCACCAAAGGCAATTGTTTGGGCTTTTGACGAAAAATTCAACAAACACAAAAATCCAAAACCAAATAATAATTTTTTTACCATAACTATAAATAATTAAAATTACTTTTTTTGCAAAGTTATTATTTTTTAGAAACAATCAAAATTTTTTTGGGGTATTGAATTACCTTATTTTAATTTTGATTAATAGGATTTCTTGCTGAAAAGGGTTTCTTCTGTTTTTGTTTTAAATGTGTTTTTTTATGGTAATTTTTATGCACAACAAAACTTAAAAAAAAAGAGAAAGCCTTTTGTCCTTCTCTTTTAATGCGTTTTTTGTAAAATTATTATTTAAACTCTACAGTTACAATGCTCATAGGCGGAAGTTCGATATTTAAAGTCCCTTTTTTTATCGTTGCGCCAGTGAATGGTTTTGTCTTTATAACATCTGGTTTTTCAAAGGAGTTAAAATCGTTAAATTTGGCAGAAGTAATTATTTCTGATTTAACAACAGTGGCCTTTGAACTATTAACGTTAGACAAGTTAAGAGATAGAGTTTGTTTGTTTTTTGGGTCAACGTTTGTAACAGTCAAATGATAAACACCATCTTTTTTCGATAGTGTTGCGCTTAATGCGTTGATTGACTCACCGTTAAATGTATATTTTGGTGATTTAAATTCAAGAGGAATGTACTCTGCATTTTGATGAACGGCATACATTTTAAAGACGTGATATGTTGGCGTTAAAATCATTTTGTCGTCTTTTGTTAATACCATTGCTTGAAGTACATTTACCACTTGAGCAATGTTACACATTCCAAGGCGATCGGCATATTTGTGAAAAATATCGAATGTTGTACTTGCCAAAATAGCATCTCTCAATGTATTTTGCTGATAGAGATGTCCGGGGATAGAACCTTGTTCTTGGTCGGTCCAAATACCCCATTCGTCAACATCGAGTTTTACATTTTTGTTGTATTTTGCAATTATTTCGAGGTGTTTGTTTACCAATTCGTCCATTTTGTAACCATCGCGAATAACCGAGAAATATTGATCTTCGCCAAATCCTCTGTCGGGTCCTTTGCTATTTTGCCAATCTCTAATTGGAAGAACGTAGTAGTGGAGCGAAATGTGTTCCATGTTGTTACCAGCTCTTTTCATTAATACTTCAGTCCAATTGTAGTCGTAGTCGTTAGAGCCAGAAGCTACTCTTTTGGGATAAGTATTGTTGCTATAGAGATGTGCATAGCCAGAATATTGACGATAAAGATCGGCATAATATTCAGGTCTCATGTTGCCACCACAGCCCCATGATTCATTGCCAATGCCGAGATAGTCTATTTTGTAAGGTTTTTCTCTACCGTTTTGTTTACGAAGATTAACATTAGGACAATCTTCTGTTCCAGTTATGTATTCGAGCCAGTCGTTCATGTCTTTTACAGAACCTGAACCAACGTTTACCGAAAGATAAGTTTTACAGCCAAGTTTTTCGCAAAGAGTAAAAAACTCGTCTGTTCCGAAAGAGTTGTCTTCCATTGTACCGCCCCAAAATACGTTTTTAATAGCAGGTCTGCTTTTTGTTGGTCCAATACCATCTCTCCAATGGTATGTATCGGCAAAACAACCACCTGGCCATCTTAATACTGGAATTTGTAGGTCTTTAAGTGCGTTGAATACATCGGTACGGTAGCCGTCTTGATTGGCTATTTTGCTGTCTTTGCCAACCCAAATGCCATTGTAGATACAACGTCCGAGATGTTCGGCAAATTGACCGTAAATTTCGGCTGGGATGGTGAACGAACTGCTGCCAGATGGTTTTAGTTCTGTTTGCGCATTTGCCGATAATGTCAAGGCGAGTGCCGATGCAAATAATAATGATTTTTTCATTTCTTGTTTTGGTTTATAAATAAAAATTAATGCAATTATCGGCTAAAAGTAAAACAAAAAACATTATTAACAAACTTTTTTATTTGAGTATTGTTGTATCAACTATGTAAATACCTAAACTATTAGTTCTTTTTATTTTGTATATGTTCTTCGTATTCAGCAAGTTCTCGTTCGCCAATATGAGCAAGTCCGTAGTGTTCGTTATGTTGAGAAAAGTCGAGTCCAACGCGTTCGCTCTCTATAGAAACGCGCATTGGGATAAACTTATCAACAAGCCAATAACCAAAGTAACTCATTCCAAATGAATATATTCCAACAATTATTATTGCAATTATATGATTAAGAAAAATCAAAAAACCGTCCCAAGTGCCAGCAATCAATCCTTCTTGTATAAAAACACCTGTAAGAATTGTACCAACAATGCCTCCAGTGCCGTGTGTTGGAAAAACATCAAGGGCATCGTCAAGGCTTGAGTGGCTACGCCAATATACTGCAATGTTGCAAACAATGGTTATAATAAACGAAATCATAAAACTTTGACCTACTGTAACGTATGCGGCCGATGGAGTTATTGCTACAAGCCCAACCACACAACCTACGGCTGCACCCATAGCAGAAGGTTTGCGACCTCGTAGACAGTCGAAGAAAATCCATGTCATCATGGCTGTTGCAGAGGCGGTGTTTGTGTTTAAAAATGCTTTTATGGCTGTACCATCTGCATGGAGCGAACTTCCAGCGTTGAATCCAAACCAACCAAGCCATAATAATGCTGCTCCAAGCAAAACAAATGGTATGTTGGCGGGTTCGGCATTGCGGTTTTCGGTGCGTCTGCGTCCAAGAAATATTGCACCAGCGAGAGCTGCTACGCCAGATGAGGCATGTACAACGATTCCGCCTGCAAAGTCAACTACACCCATGTTTATAAATAATCCGTCGGGATGCCATGTCATGTGTGCCAATGGACAATAAATAAACACAAAAAAGAATATCATAAACCATAGATAACCAGAAAATCTTACGCGCTCGGCAAACGAACCTGTTATTAATGAGGGTGTTATAATGGCAAATTTCATTTGAAATATAGCAAATAGCACAAGTGGAATTGTTGCTCCACCAAGTATTTTGCCTGTTGATGTGGTGTAAACGTCGGCTCCTACGTTCTTAAACATAAGAAACGTAAATGGGTTGCCAATTATTCCGCCAATATCTTCTCCAAAGCAAAGACTAAATCCAAATACTACCCATAACACCGATATAAGTCCCATTGCAATAAAACTTTGCAACATTGTAGAAATCACGTTTTTTGCGCCAACCATTCCTCCATAGAAAAACGAAAGTCCGGGTGTCATCATCAACACAAAAATTGTTGCTGTTATCATCCATGCTACATCAGAGCCGTTGATTATCGACCAATCACATTCAAAACTTGGTTCGCTTACAAAAAGTCCCGATACGCATATTATAATCATTGCTGTCATCAATACAAGCCATCGGGTTTTTAATCTGCTGTTTTTCATTTTTTTTGATTATTTTAACTTAAAATCCTATTTTAATGTTGTTACAAAGATATTTTTGGATAGGATTAATTTTTTTTTTGTCGGTTAAGAAAATATTAAGCGGTAATGAGAAATTTACATTTGATGTGTCTTTACGAATAATACATAACAATAAAAAACGTGATTTTCTTATGATTGGTAAGTGAGATGCGTAAACGAAAATCTTTTTTGTTTTACAAAAAAGGTTGTAATGGATTTTTTTACATCATTTGAAATAATTACTATTTTTGTGGACACCTATTTTTAATTATGGAAGACAAAGACATCCGCCAAAAACTTATTGTCCAAACTAAATTTTGGAACGCGCAAGAAGGCTACGAAAAAGGCAAAACTCAACAGTTTTGGAACTCGATTCTAAAATGTTTTGACCCAAACATCAAGGTTGAGCAAACTATCGTTTACGAAAAACAGGTGAAAGACCCTACAACGGGCAGCACCAAGTTTATCGACGCTTACATACCGCACACCAAAGTTTTGATTGAGCAAAAAAGTAGCCACATCGCCCTCGACAAACCCGAACCTCAGAGCGATGGCATTGCGCTTACACCATTTCAACAGGCAGAGCGTTACGACAACTGGCTGCCCGTGAGCGAAAAGGCGCGTTACATCATTTGCTGCAATTTCCGCACTATAGAAATTCACGACCGCAACAAGCCATTGGAGCCGCCGTTCATAATCCCGTTCACCGAGGACGGAATTTCAAAAAACTATTACCGCCTGAAATTCCTTTTAGACAGTGAATCAACCGTTTCGGCACTCGAAATTGCAGTCTCGAAAGCCGCTGCACTCCAAATTGGCTCGCTATACAACGACATCATCAAACTATATTCAAAAACAGAACTTACGCCCGAATTGTTCCACAATATCAACGTTTTTTGCGTCAGGCTTGTGTTTTGCCTTTACGCCGAAGATTCGTTGGTATTCAGCCGCAAAGACATGTTCGGACTTTATCTCCAAAATTTCAATAAAAGCCGCGACGAGTTTCGCCTGCATTTGAAACTCTTGTTCCAGACCCTCAACACGCCGCCATCGGAGCGCGACAGCGAGGACATTCGGCTCAACGAATTTCCATACACCAATGGCGGGCTTTTTGCCGCTAATGTCAAGTTGCCGAAGTTGACAGAGACAATCGCCTTCAACATCACGCAAAAATTTTCGCTTGGCTTTGATTGGAGTCCGATAAATCCCGCAATTTTCGGGGCGATGTTTGAAAGTACGCTTTCGAGCAAAGACCGTCGCGAAGGCGGCATGCACTACACCACCACCGAAAATATCGACAAGGCACTTGCGCCGCTGTTCCTCAGCGATTTGCGCTCCCGACTAAGCGACGCCACCAAAATTCCCGACCTAAACACAAAACGCGACGCATTGCTGAGCCTTCAAGACGAATTGGCTTCAATCCGCATACTCGACCCTGCGTGTGGTTCGGGTAATTTCTTGACATACTGTTTCATGGAATTGCGACGGATGGAAAACCGGATTCTGTACGAATTGCATTCGGCCGGCGTAGAGACGTTGCGTGCAACGTTTCTACGGGTATCATTGTCGCAATTCCACGGTTTTGAAATCAACGAGTTTGCTGTTGATACCGCCAAAACCGCCCTGTGGATTGCACAAAACCAAATGCTCCACGAAACGCAGCAAATCTTCGGCGAAAACATTTCGGAACTGCCGCTCTGCAATATTGATACTATCCACTGCGTCAACGCTTTACGAATCAACTGGGAGGATTACGTAAAGCCGCAGGATTTGGATTATATCGTAGGTAATCCGCCGTTCCTTGGCGCAAGGGTAATGAGCCAAGAACAGAAAGAGGACGTAATCAATATTTTTGACAAAGATTGGAAAAACGTGGGAAATATGGATTATGTAACTTGTTGGTACAAAAAGGCTTTCGATTATATAAAGCATAATCCCAAAATCCGTTGCGCCTTTGTATCCACCAATTCAATTTGCCAAGGCGAACAGGTTGCAAACCTTTGGAAACCGTTGATGGAAGGCGGATTAAGGATTATTTTTGCATATAGAACTTTTAAATGGGAAAGCGATTCCGTGGGAATGGCGCACGTGCATTGCGTGATTGTGGGGTTTGACCTCACCCCCCAACCCCACCTCACCCCCCAACCCCCTCTCCTTGAAGGAGAGGGGGAGGACGCAAGCGGAAAGCCTTGTTATGACGAGGAGAAAGAATACAGAAAGGCTTGTATCAATTATTCTGCTGAAACTTCTTCTCCGCATACTCTCCCCTCTCCTTCAAGGAGAGGGGTCGGGGGTGAGGTCAATCACGCGGGTGAGGTCATTCGTCACCAACACATTACTCCCGAAAAATTGGAATTAGCGCGTTCTTTTCGCAAAAATCCTACAGAATCAGAAGATGCTGTTTGGCAAATGATTCGTAACAGAAAAATCCACAACCTCAAATGGCGTCGCCAACAGATAATAGACGGTTTCATTGCAGATTTTTATTGCGCTGAATTAAATGCAGTATTAGAAATTGATGGTTCGGTACACGAAAACGAAGAGGCAATGCTATATGACGAAGCACGTACCGAAATATTTGCCCGTCGTGGCATAAGGACTTATCGAATCAAGAATCAAGATTGTAATTATGGTAATGTGGAGAAATTGGTGGAACAGATGATTTTTGACCAGATCGGAAGAGCGTCGTGTAGGGAAA
>CALFIU010000121.1 GCA_937877455.1 uncultured Bacteroidales bacterium | reverse complement strand
AACGTTTAACACGCGACGCAAGAATCACAACCATTTACGAAGGTACATCACAATTGCAAGTTGTAGCTGCTATAAAAGGTGTTACAACAGGTGTTTACGCCGAACAAATGCGTTTTTATGATTCGCAACTAAATGGTAATACAGTTTTGGCTTGGGAAAAGGCTAAGCTTCAACAAATGACCGCAGAGTTTGAAAATGCTGTTAGAACTGTTGAAAGTTACAAAAATCTTGAATATGTTGATTTTCAGGCTCGTAATCTTGTAGAAATGGCGGGAAATATTATTATTTCTTACCTTTTGTTTACCGATAGCGTTCGCGATAGCAAGTATCTTCCTGTTGCGCGTGTATTCTTTAAAACGGCTATTGCTCAAAACCGCGAAAGACAAGAATACATTAACAACGCTTCACCTGATGATTTGGAAGCTTTTAGAAGATAAAAATATTAGCATCTGTTTATTTTTAAATTTAAACGTCCGAGAAATATTTTTTTTTTCGGGCGTTTTTTTATCATAAATTTTTTTTGCTAACCAATTTTTCCTATTTTCGATTATAAAATTTGTATAAATTATTGTTTATATTTGTCGCTTTTTCTAATGTAACTAACAAAATAGTGTTATGCTAAAAAAATTATTTTTAAACAATAATGTCATTCTTGGATTGGTTTTTGTCAACGCTGTTGTTATAATTTTACAAGAGAGTGGGTTTGAAAGCAGTAAAATACTAAGTTTTTTAGACCAGTTTATAACTATACTTTTTGTTATTGAATGTATAATAAAAATAAGTACGTATGGTTTTCCTAAGTATATTTCCGATGGTTGGAACAAACTTGATTTTATATTAACAATAATTTCTCTACCATCGCTTTTAACTATTATATTTCCCGAAGTTAGTAATCTGTCTGTTGTGCTTACCCTTAGAATATTACGTGTATTTAAGTTTTTTAGGGTAATAAAGTTTTTCCCAAACATTGACAAACTTGCGCGAGGTGTAAAACTTGCATTTAGAGATTCTGCACCAGTTTTTGCAGGTTTTATAGTTATGATAATAATTTTTGCGTTGCTAAGTTGCTCTCTTTTTAAGATTTATTGTCCCGAATATTTTGCCGATCCTATTTCAAGTATTTATACAACTTTTAAATTGTTTACAGTTGAAGGTTGGTACGAAATTCCCGAAACAGTTGCAGAGACACTTGGCGGTGGTATTGCTGGGTCAATTGTGAAATTTTATTTTAGTTTTTTGTTAATTGTTGGTGGAATTTTTGGATTGTCAATTGTAAATTCGGTTTTTGTTGATTCTATGGTTGCTGACAATAACGACGAACTTGAAGAAAAAATTAATTCGCTCAACAAAAAAATTGATGAACTTTCTCAGTTGGTAAAAGAACTTAAAGATAATAAAAAAGAATAATAGCTTTTTGTTCGATGTTTTCAAATATTTTAACTATTTGAAAATTTTTAAATTACAGAAGTAAAGTATATTTGTATTCAATTTTTGCAAGTGAAATTTTTTTAACACGGAAAGCACAGAATTTATATACATAAAAGCATATTTATATTGTATTTAAAAATCAATGGTTTCCGTGTTTAAAATACTTACGAAATATGAGTTTTTTTGTTAATTAAAATTATAATTCAGGGTATGATATTTTACATTCTACAATAAAACAGCCCGGATATTCAGATGCAAAAAGTTTTTTAAGTTTTGTAGCTTCAAGTTTTGTGCGGCAATTGCCAGCTCTTACTTTGAAGTAAGGTGGTTCATAAACCATAGCAGCTTCGTAATCCGAAAACTTTGTTAGAAATTTTTTTCTTGCATTTTCGGCTTGAAGCCTTGCATCGTTGCCAGAACCGAAAAATATTTGAACGCTATAGCCATAACCTTGGCGTTTAAGGTTGGCTTGAGTAAGATTTTCTTCTATATTTTTTAGTTTTTCGTCGCAATTTATATGTGCTGTTGTTCCTGATTCGTCTTGTGGAAACATACTAAAATCGCTTAAATCAAAAGTTTGACGTTGTGCATAGGTTTGCAAACAAAGCAAAACCACAAATAAAAACAAAATTGTAATTTTTTTTGATACCATTTTTTTCTAAATTTGCAATCACGCTTTTAGGCGTATTTTTATTTGTTACAAAAATAGAATTATTTTTTTTATTTATAACAATTTTTTTTTATATGGACGGAAAAAATACTGCTGAACAGGTAGTAACAACTGGTAAGCATGAAATAATAGATATTATAAAAAACAAAACTATAATCAAAAATCCAGAAACATTTTTTGGAATAGGTGATGATGCTGCTGTGTGTAATTTTGCAGGCGATGAAAAAACTGTAATTTCAACAGACATGTTTGCAGAAGGTATTCATTTTGATTTGACATATACGCCACTCAAACATCTTGGTTATAAGGTAGTTGTGGCAGGTATTAGCGATATTTATGCAATGAATGCAATTCCAGTGCAGATAACTGTTGGTTTGGCTATATCAAAACGTTTTGGGGTAGCTCAAATTGAAGAGATATATGATGGTGTTGCTTCTGCATGCGAATTTTATGGTGTTGATTTAATAGGTGGTGATTTAACATCTTCGTTAACAGGTATTTGCATAAGTGTTACAAGTATTGGAAAAGCCAATGCAGAAGATATTGTTTATCGTCATGGAGCCAAACCAACCGATTTGTTGTGCGTTACTGGTGATTTGGGAGCTGCATATATTGGATTGCAACTTTTGGAAAGAGAAAAAGCTGTTTTTGAAGGAAATCCAAACAAACAACCACAACTTGATGGCTACGATTATATATTAAGACGACAACTCAAGCCAGAAACTCATAAAAATTTATTAACTTTTTTCAAGAAAAAAGACATAAAACCAACATCAATGACTGATATTTCTGCTGGTCTTGCCAGTGAGATAATTTCTATTTGTAAAGAATCATCGTTGGGTTGCGAAATTTTTGAAGAGCGGCTACCCATAGCTGAAGAAACAGAAAAAATGTGTCGCGAGTTTAATATACCTCCTGTTGTTGCAGCTCTCAATGGCGGTGAAGATTATGAGATGCTGTTTACTATTGCACTAAAAAATTATGAAAAAATAAAAGATAATAAACTATTTTCTATAATAGGAAGTATCAATGCCGCCGATAAAGGTACAAATATCGTAACTCGTGATGGGTCAATACTTCCGTTAGATCAAAATAGCAATTTAGCAATGTATGAAAACATTTAGTTTTGAACCTACTATAAAAGTAGGTATTGTTTGTGCATTGAAAGTTTCTTTTTTTCTGCCAGAAAATCGTAGAGCAGGTATCTTGGACAAAGAAAAATATTATATGGCAGGAAAATACCAAATGTCTGTAATTGATAATTTTTTATCACTTTATACGCCAGATGGTAAGGAAGAAAAAATTTCTGAAAATTGGTTTGTATATCAAACTGCTAATCAATTTTTGGAAATTTGTGATGTGGAGATTGGTATTAATTTTCATTGGAATAGAACTGAAAATCAGAAGTTTAATGGTAATTTTGAATTTTGTATTTCAAATAATAAAATACAAGTTATAAATCATATTGAACTTGAACGTTATATAAAAAATGTAATTTCGTCGGAGATGAGTGGCGAAAATCATCCCGAATTGTTAAAGGCTCATGCTATAATTTCGCGCAGTTGGCTTATGGCTCAGTTGACAATTAAACGTCCTACTTGTTGGCAAATCGATAATCCAGAAATGAAAGTTGTTTGGCACGACAAACAAGAACACCAAGGTTTTGATGTCTGTGCCGATGACCATTGTCAACGTTATCAAGGTGTTACGCGAGCATTAAACCCAAATGTAAGTTTAGCTGCCGACCAAACTCGTGGTATTTTTCTTTTTTATAATGGTGAAGTTTGTGATGCGCGTTTTTCAAAATGTTGTGGAGGAATAACCGAAGAATTTGAAAACTGTTGGCAACCATTGCATTACGATTATCTTGAATCTATTGTTGACGCAGATAAAGATATTCAACATCTTGACATTGAAACATTTATTAATACTAAGCCTGAAACATTTTGCAACACCGATAATAAGGATTTGTTAAAAAAAATACTAAACAATTATGATGCAGAATATGATAATTTTTATCGTTGGAAAGTAAAATATAGTGTAAATCAAATTTCAGCCTTAATTGCACAAAAGTCGGGTGAAGATTTTGGTGAGGTTACCAATTTAATTGCATTAGAACGTGGCAAATCGGGTAGAATAACAAAATTGAAAGTGGTTGGAACAAAAAAAACTAAAATATTTGGTAAAGAATTGGAAATAAGGCGATTGTTAAGTCAAACACATCTTTATAGTTCTGCTTTTACAATTAGTAAAAATTCTGATACATTTACGCTTAATGGTGCAGGGTGGGGGCATGGCGTAGGGCTTTGTCAAATTGGTGCAGCTGTAATGGCGGAAAAAGGATTTGATTATATTTCCATTCTAAAACATTATTTTCCAAAAGCAGAACTTATAAAAAAATATTAGATGAAAGGTAATTCTAAAATACCAGTGCTTTGGATTCCTACGCTTTATTTTGCAGAGGGAGTGCCGTATGTGGTGGTAAATATCCTTAGTGTTATTTTTTACAAAGTGATGGGTATGTCTAACGATGATATTGCTTTTTATACAAGTTGGTTTTATTTACCATGGGTTATAAAACCGTTGTGGAGTCCCATTGCAGAATTATTTAAAACAGCAAAATTTTGGATAATTTTTTGTCAATTTTTTGCAGGTATATTGTTTGCTGCAACAGCATATTTTATTCCTGCGGAAAATTATGTAAAATATACTGTAATATTTTTTTGGCTTGCTGCATTTACATCTGCAACGCACGACATAGCAGCCGATGGTTTTTACCTTAAAGCACTAAACACTAATCAACAAGCGTTTTGGGTGGGTATTAGAACAACATTTTATAGAATTTCAATGATTTTCTGTCAAGGTGGACTTGTTATTATGGCGGGAAATCTTACGGAAAAATATTGCGATGCAAAATTTGGGTGGAGAATTACTTTTCTAACTATTGCTGTGTTGTTGGTTATTTTTTCTATTTATCATTTTTTTACTTTGCCTAAAATAGAAGAAAATAAGGATAAAGTAGAAAAAGTTAATTTTAAAAAAATATTAGAGCCATTTAAATCTTTTTTTAATAAAAAAGGAATTGGTATTGTAATTCTTTTTTTGCTTGTTTATAGGCTTGGAGAAGCTCAATTAACAAAAATTTCTGCACCATTTTTGCTTGATAGTATTGAAAAAGGTGGTTTAGGTTTGTCGCAAAGTGAACTTGGTTTTATAACTGGCACGGTTGGTCTTATTGCACTTATTTTGGGTGGAATACTTGGAGGAATGTATATATCTCTTCGTGGATTAAAGTCGTCGTTGATTCCAATGTTGCTGATACTTAATTTACCAGATGTTTTGTATGTTTATATGGCGGCAGTACAAACACAAAGTTTCTTTGCTATATCTACTATGGTTTTTGTAGAACAATTTGGCTATGGTTTTGGATTTACAGCATATTCTGTTTATATGATGTATGTTTCAAAAGGTGAAAATAGTACATCGCATTATGCTGTATGCACAGCATTTATGGCCGCAGGGATGATGATTCCTGGTATGGTTAGTGGATATTTGCAAAATATTATGGGTTATACAACGTTTTTCATTTGGGTAATTGTCTGTAGCATACCAGCAATTTTACTTGCTCTAAAACTAAGGATTGACGATTTTGACGAAAAAAAACAAAAATAAAACAACAGATTTACAGGAAAAAAAGAATGTTTCTTTACAAAAAGACAGCAGAAAATGCCCCAAAAAAGTAAAAAAACTTATTTTTTTTCTTATATCTTGTTTTGTATTTATTGCTACTATCCAGTATGTTTTGTTTTATTTTGCTCTCCCACTTTTAAAGGATAATATTTGTCAACGAATAAACAAAAAAACTGAAAATTTATATGCTATTGATTTTGATTCTCTTAATGTTAATTTTTTAGCGCGTTCGTTAACATTGCACAATTTTTCACTTCGCCCTGATACAGCTGTTTATCTCAATTTTTTGGAAAAATTTGATTATAATAAAGCAATTTATAATATTGATGTAGATAAACTTACAATAAAAAACATTAGTTTGTCGTCATTGTTTAGCTCAAAATCTTTAAAAATAAACGAACTTAATCTTGAAAAAACTTCTGTTAGACTTGTAAAGAAACCTAAGGATAATAATAATGGAAAATATGATGCTGTACACCGTGATTTGTATCCAATGTTAAAAATTTTTTTTGATGAACTTTTTATTAATAAATTGAGTATTTCGGATGGTTATTTTGATTTTTATCTAAAAATTACTGATGAAAAGCAGAAAGCTGTGGTTGGAAAAATCAACCTTATTTTGGAAAAACTTCATCTCAATCAAACGTCTTATGAAGCAAATAACAAGCTGTTTTATTCAGAAAAAATTTTGTTACAATCGCATGGTTACAATATAGCTTTGGGTGATAGTATTCACACAATAACAGCAGGAGAATTAACTTTAAATAGTTTTGATTCAATTATTTATGCAAAGGACGTTAAACTTATTCCAACTAACTCAAATCTCAATATTCAATATGGAAAAAATGATATTTTTAACATAAAATTAGATGAAATTAGTATTAGTGGTATTGATTTAAATACAGCCTATTTTCAAAAGTCGGTGGGTATAAAAAATGTTTCGATACTCAATCCGCAAATAAAATTTAGCAAAGGTAAAACGAAAAAAAAAGAAACAGTTTCACATTCGCGTGGCAATTGGTATCAACTAATTAAAGGTACGCTTGAAAACATAAGTATTGATTCTTTGAGTGTTAAAAATGCGCAACTAAATATTTCCAACCCTGCAAAGTTTTCAAAACCTGCCTACGAGATTGAAAAAATTGATATAGCTTTACGGAATTTTTATATTGATTCACTTTCGTCTGTTGATAAAAATAAAATATTCTATTCTGATGACATTGACATTGATTTAAAAAATCTTAAAATGCGTCTGCCCGACAAACGACACTTGCTTACAACGCGTAGTCTAAGGTTATCAAGTAATTCGCAAAATGTTGAAGCTAAAGGAATTAAAATAAAACCTATGGTTGAAACAAATGATTCAACTATAAAACAAATAAATTTATCCGTTCCTTATATTAATCTTGTTAAAATAGACATTAAAAAAGCTTATAATTATAAGATTTGCAAAATTGGCAGCCTTGTAACAACTCTTCCCGATATTAAAATTAAAAGTTTTATCGATACGGTTCAAAGCTATAGTAGTAAACAAAAATTTTTGGCAACTATTTTTGATGAATATTTTAATAATTTGTCAATCAATAGAATTTTTATTAAGAATGGAGTACTTAATATTGCTTCTAAAGCAAGTATAACGCAAGATAGTCTTGCTTTAGAAGGTAAAATTAATTTAAAATTAAGCAATTTTGTTCTTAATAATAATACTTTAAGCGAGAAAATTCCATTTATTGCAAAAAATGTAAATTTGGAGTTAGATAATTTTATTATAAAACCTTCAAAAGAAATTCACATTTTCAAGTGCGAAAAAATTTTGATTAATACAAATGATAGTTGTATAAAAATTAATAATCTTAGTTATGCGGCTTCGGAAGATTCTTTTCAAATATCATCACTTAAACGACTTGGCAAAAGTAGGATAATGGATGTAAAAATAGAAAAAGCAGATGTGTCAAAAATTGATATTAATAAGTTTTTAGTTAGTAAAAATTTAGAAACGTCATTAATAAATATAAAAAATCCAGAATTTAATATAAATTTTTATCCGCAACTTAAAAATATTTATAATCATTCAGAATTATCAGACAGTATGATAGAATCGTATGAAAAAACACATTTAGATGTTTATCGCGATTCTATTTTTAATTTATTGAGTTTTACTGATAAAAGTATATCAAAAATAATTTCAAAAGACATTAGTATTATAAAAATTGATTCTATTGTTGCTGATAGTGGAATTGTTAATTTTAACATTAAAGATACATTAGATAATAAAAAAGTATCAACAAAAAATACTTTTTTTATAAGTATTTCAAAATTTGACTTTAACAGAGATAGCCTTCCCGATGAAAACAAATTTTTGTTTGCTAACGACTATTATATAAATCTTGATAAATTTCAATTTTTATTACCCGATCGAGTACACAAAATAAAAGCTTCAAATATTAATTTGTCAACACAACAGCAATTTTTATATGCAAACCAACTTTGGGTGGGAAAATCCTCAGAAAGTAAACTTCATTCAAATAATATAGTTAATTTTTATTTACCCGAAGGTTGTATTAAAGGTATTGATTTTATTCATTTTGCAAAAACTGGAAACTTATTAATTGATAGTTGCAACGTTAATAGTTTTGTTATGTTGTTAATTAAACAGAATACAGATTCGCTTGTAAATATGAAAAATAAAAAGCAGTTTGAGAATAATTTTAAAAGTTTAACTATCAAAAATATAAGTGCAAGTGATTCTAAATTTGCGATTATGAAAGGCGAAAACCGTTTTTTTAATAGCGATTTTGACTTTAAATGTGCATGTTTTTCAATTGATAGTAATAATATTGAAAAAAATGGTAGTTTATTTTCAATTACCAATCCTAATGTAAAAATTAACCAACTATATTTTCAAACTCCCAAGGGAAATAATACTTTAAAAACCAATTACATACGTATCTCTGATAATGATGTTGAAATAAGGCATTTGTTTTTTGAAAATAAAAATCAAGAAAATAGTTTAAGCGAAAATACTAAAAATTATGTTTATTTTCCAAGGGTTAACGTCAGAGATGTTGATGTAGAAAAAATGGCATTTTCTAAAAAAATAGTTGCAAGAAGTATGGAAATTAATAATCCAGAAATAGAATTAACACCAACAAAGAAAAATGCAAAATCCTCTAATTCTAATTCAAAAGATAGTTTGCAAAATACTTTTACTGCAATAATTGATACAATTAAATCAAGTGGAATAAAATTAACAGTAAATCGTAAAGAAAAAACGCCAATAAAACTCGAAAACCTTGATTTTTTTGCACAGTATTTAAATACAGAGATGGCTCATCCTACATTTATTCCTGCCGAAAAAATGTCTATTGGTATAAACAATTATTCAACATTTATCCAGGATAGTCTGTATCGTATGAGTGCAGGAAGAATTGAATTTTTGCCAATTAATCAAACACTTAAGATTTCAAATGTTGATTTTAGACCAACAACAAACAGATATGAATTTTATAAACATTTTAAAAATCGTAAAAGTGCACCGTATATTTTTTGTAAGACTGTTGAAGCCGAAAAATTTAATGTAGCATCTTTAGCAGAAAATAATAAATTAGAAATTAGTAAACTTAAACTTGATAATATTTCTTTTTTGTCGTATATTAATAGGACAAAAACATACGATACTTCTGCCATAAAACCAAATCTTCATCAATATATTCGTAAAATTCCTTTTAAAACAAAAATTGATACTACACTTATTTCTCATGGTTACATTGCTATAGAACAATTAAATCCAGAAGCATCTACACCAGGTCTTATGACTATTACTGATATTTATGGTAGGATAATTAATCTTACAAACGATAGTGTTGACTTTAAAAGAGATAGTGTATTAAAATTTGATGGACATGGAAAAATTATGGATAGGGCAGAAGTAAGCGCATCTTTTAGATATACAATTAATTCGCCAAACGATGAGTTCTATTGTAATGCTCATCTTGACTCTTTGTTTCTTCCTGATCTTAATCCTTTTTTGGAAAATGCTCTTTTTGCAAGAATTGACGATGGCATACTTACAGAGGCAGATATAAAATTTACATCTGACAATAATTACTCTAAAGGAGAATCTATTTTTAAATATCATGATTTAAAACTTGCTGTAAATAAGCGTGATAGTGTACAAGCAAAAAAAAGAGGTTTACTTTCTTTATTGGCCAATTCGTTGATACGCACAGATAATCCAAAACATAAATTTTCTCGTGTAAAAGTTGGATATATTTATGCAGAGCCAGAAACTTACAAGGGATTTTCTTCTTATTGGGTAAAGTCTATGTTATCAGGGGCAAAGGCTACTGCTGGTTTTGAGTCTAAAGAACAAAAAAACGAACGTCGGTTTGCTGATAAGGTACGTGATATTATGAGCAAAAAACAACGTCAAAAGAACAAGGATAAGCAAATTAAGCAAAAAATATACGAAAACGAAATAAACGAAAATCGTCTAAAACAAAAAAACGAACATAAAATAGATAACTAAAATAATATAAAAAATATGCTATATTTTTTTATAGGTATTGCGGGTAGTGGAATGAGTGCAATAGCCCAATATTTGAAAGGTAAGGGTCATGATGTTTGTGGGTCTGATAGAATATTTTCAAAGCCAGAAGGTCAAGATACTAAACAAAAATTAGAAAAACTTGGTATTGCTTGTCATATACAAGGAGAAACTCTACCATCTCCACAAACAGATTTTGTTGTAATCTCTACCGCTATAGAAGATACTGTTTACGAATATGCAGGGGCAAAAAAAATGGGTTTGAAAATAATTCATCGTTCAGACTTATTAGCCGAAATTTGTAATCAAAACTATACAATTGCGGTAAGTGGTACAAGTGGAAAATCTACAACTACAGCAATGATTTATTGCATTTTAGAAAAAAATGGAATGTCGCCGTCGTTGATTTCTGGAGCAGGACTTTCTGAATTGCAAAAGCAAGGGCTTATTGGCAACGCTTCTGTTGGAAAAAGTAGTTATCTTGTAATAGAAGCCGATGAATCTGATGGAACTATAACTAAATATAAACCACAGGTAGGAATTATTCTTAATATCGATAAGGATCACAAAGAAATTTCAGAACTTATTCCTTTGTTTCAAACTTTCAAAGACAACACACAAAAAGCATTGATTACCAATCTTGACAATAATAGGTCGGCAGCATTGTCGATTGGTAATGACTTTTCTTGCAAATTAGTTAGCAATAATCAAGCAGTTGATTTAACAGAAAGTATAAGTGGAATATCTTTTTACAATAAAGGAACAAAATTTGAAATCCCAATTGCAGGACTTTATAATGTAGAAAATGCAATGGCAGCTATTACCGTTGCAAGAGTGCTTGGAATTACCGATAAAAACATTGCTTTTGCCCTAAAACAATACCAAGGTATTTACCGCCGTTTTACAATTCTAAAACAAAAAAATGGAATAACAATTATTGATGATTATGCACATAATCCTGCCAAAATTACAGCGAGCATAACTTCTGCGCAAAAATTATCAAAAAGAGTGTTGGCATGGTTTCAACCGCATGGTTTTGCTCCAAGCAAACTCATTAAAAACGAACTTATTGCAACACTTACTAATATATTAAGAGACGACGATCAGATATTTTTTTCAAAAATATATTATGCAGGTGGTACAGCAGACAAGACTATTTCTGCTCAAGAATTTGCTCATGCAATAGCCTTAAATGGTAAAAAAGCTTTTTATATTCCAGAGCGCGATGATTTTGCAAAACAAATTGTAAAAATTGCTCAATCAAGAGATATAATACTTCTTATGGGTGCTCGCGACCCTTCATTAGCCGATTTCGCAAAAGATATTTGCGAATTGCTTTAAAAAAAAACACAAGCCGTATAAAATGGCTTGTGTTTTTTAATTTTGTTGTTTGCTAAACTATTCCATTGCAGCTTCCATTTCTTCGGTTACGTCAAGATTGTGATAAACTGCTTGAACATCATCGTCTTCTTCAAATGCGTCAATCATTTTAAGCACCGAAACGCCCTCGTTGGTAGAAAGTTCTTTAAGGTTGTTTGGAATTCTTTGCAAAGAAGCATTGGTGGCTTCTATATTCATTTCCTCAAGTTTTTTCTGGAATTGTGCAAAATCTTCCATCGAAGTGTAAACTGTAAATACGAGTTCGTCTTCTTCGTTGGTATCTCGTTCAATATCATCTGCACCAGCTTCGATAAGTTCCATTTCAAACTCATCCGGATCTTTGCCTGCTATAGGAATGGTAAATACGCCTTTTCTATCAAACAAAAACGACAATGAACCATTGGTTCCCAAACTACCGTTACGTTTGTTGAAAATAGAACGTATTGTAGCTACTGTACGGTTGTTGTTGTCGGTAAGGCACTCAATAAATATTGCTACTCCACCAGGAGCATAGCCTTCGAATGTAATTTCTTGATAGTTAACACCGTCACCAGCCGATTTTGAAATAGCACGTTCAATGTTGTCTTTTGGCATTGAAACGCCTTTTGCATTTTGTATAGCAGTTCTCAAACGTGGGTTTCCGTCCGGATCTGGACCGCCTTCTTTAACTGCAACTGCTATTTCTTTGGCAATACGAGAAAACATTGCTGAACGTTTGGCATCTAATGCGCCTTTTTTCCTTTTAATGGTTGACCATTTATTATGTCCTGACATTTTTTTTAATTATATTTTCTAAAATTATTCAATTTTTTACGGTGCAAATTTAATAATTTTTGCATATTAGATAAATTTTTGTTGGTAAGTTGAATTAATTTTTTTATTTTTTAGATTAATTTTACCTATATGAACAAAAAAAGAGAGAAAAACTATAAGTTTTCTCTCTTACGTCGGTGGCGGCCGCCCCGTAAGCGGCCATTTTTTAGTTTTTTCCACTACTGCGGTTCATTTTCAGTTTGAGAAACTTCAGGAAAAACGCGAGTGTTTTCAACCACGATGTAACTCATTTGTTCTAAATGTTGCTCTTCAATTACGTTTATTTCCGAATTTTTAAGCATTACATTAGCCCACAAGTTGAGTTTTTTTCTACGCTCTTCAATGCTTGTCTCTACAGCAAAGGGCAATTTAATTTTAATTGTTCTCATAATTCTTAAATTTTAATTTGTTTATTAATTTAATTAACTGTATGTAATTGTTTTATTAATTACATTGCAAAAATATATAACATTTTTATTATATGCAAATATTTACAAATAAAACTTTATATTTAATTGCTTATTTACATAATAAATTCAAATTCATCTTATATAAATCGCTGAATTACAAGTAGTTAATGATATGTTAAAAAATGTTAATTATTTTTTTTATTTGTATTTATTTTATGATTTAATTTTATTAAAAACTATAAAATATATTATTATATTGTTGATTTTTAGTTATATCTATATAATAAAGTTTTATAATAACTATAAATTATTATGTTTAATATGTTATATATTTTGATGGTTATAGCTAATTATTATTATTTGTTATAAACTTATAATAATATAATGGGTGTTTTAGAAAAAAAATTAGCTTTTATGATGTAACGGTAAAAAGTTGTTCGAGTCTAAAAAAAATACGTTTGGATTTGATTATAAAAAAAAACCGAGAATATAAAAATCCTCGGTTTTTAATAAACAAAAATGAAGAAAATTTTATTTGCTATATTCCATTGCAGCCATACGTTTGTATGAGTTGTAACGAGTTTGTGCAGCGTCTTGTGCGGCTTTGTACAATTCTTCGGCTTCTGTTGGGAATTGTTTCATAACCGATAAGAAACGAACTTCGCCGTTGAGGTAGTTGCGGAAATTGTCCCAATTGGGTTCTTTGCTGTCGAGCGTGAAGGGGTTTTTGCCTTCTTTTTCCAAATCGGGATTGAATCTCCATAAGTGCCAGTATCCACATTCTACAGCTGCTGCTTCTTCTGCTTGTGATTTGCCCATTCCTTTTTTCAAACCATGGTTGATACAAGGTGCGTATGCAATAATCAAAGATGGACCTTTGTAAGCTTCTGCTTCTCTGATTGCTTTAAGAGTTTGTGCTTGGTCTGCTCCCATTGCAATTTGTGCAACATATACATATCCGTATGTTGTTGCCATAAGTCCGAGATCTTTTTTGCGAACACGTTTTCCTGAAGCTGCAAATTTTGCAATTGCTCCAAGTGGTGTTGCTTTTGATGACTGACCTCCTGTGTTGGAATAAACCTCAGTGTCGAGAACAAGAATATTAACATCACGTCCAGAGGCGATAACTTGGTCAAGTCCACCGTATCCGATGTCGTATGAAGCACCGTCACCACCAATAATCCATTGGCTACGTTTAATGATAAATGACTCAAGTGCAAGTATTTGTTTGCAATTTTCGCAACCACAAGCCTTTACACCTTCAATAATTTTGTCGTAGAGTTCTGAAGTTTTGGCAGCATCTTCGCGATTGTCAATCCATTCTTGGAAAATAGCTTTTAAATCTTCTGAAGCTTCGGTTCCTTCTATTGCTTTTTTCATATAAGATTCAATGCGGTCGCGCATTTTTGTTCCAGCAAGTTCCATACCAAGTCCAAATTCGCAGAAATCTTCAAAAAGTGAATTTGCCCATGCTGGTCCTCTGCCTTTTGCATTGGTTGTGTATGGTGTTGAAGGTACTGAACCAGAATATATTGAAGAGCAACCAGTTGCATTAGCAACCATTTGACGATCGCCAAATAGTTGCGAGATTAGTTTAACGTATGGTGTTTCACCGCAACCTGAGCATGCGCCAGAGAACTCAAATAATGGTGTAGCAAATTGAGAGTTCTTTACGTTGGCTTTAATATCAACTTTGTCTTGTTTGCTTGCTACATTGTTAACGCAATATTCCCAATTTTCAGCCTCGGCAGTTTGGCTTTCGAGGTCAACCATGCTTAATGCCTTGTTGCCTTTCATACCAGGACATACGTCAACACAATTTCCGCAGCCGAGACAGTCCATAACACCAACTTGCATACGGAATTTCATGCCTTTGAATTGGGCAGGTGCTTTCATTTCTATGCCATCGCCTTTAAAACCAGCGGCTTCTTTTTCATCGAGAATAAATGGACGAATACAAGCATGTGGACATACAAATGCACATTTGTTACATTGGATACAATTGTCTTTATTCCAAACTGGAACAAGGGCAGAAACTCCACGTTTTTCGTATTTTGCTGTACCTTGTTGCCATGTTCCGTCTTCTATGCCTTTGAATGCCGATACTTTAAGGTCGTCGCCCATTTGTGCATTGATTGGACGAACAACATCTTTTATGAATGCAGGAACAATATCATTGGTGTTGTCTTCTGTTGAGAGATTGCTCCATTCAGTTTTTACTTCAAGTTGTTTGTACTCGCCACCACGGTCAACTGCAGCATAGTTTTTGTTTACAACGTCTTCTCCTTTTTTACCGTAAGATTTTACTATGAACTTTTTCATTTGTTCAACTGCTAAATCTACTGGTATAACTTCTGTAATACGGAAGAATGCTGATTGTAGAATTGTATTGGTGCGGTTGCCAAGGCCTATTTCCATTGCTATTTTTGTAGCGTTGATGTAATACACCTTTATATTATTGTCGGCAAAGTATTTTTTTACGTTTGCTGGCAGATTGGCTGCTAATTCGTCGCCTTCCCAAATGGTGTTAAGTAGGAATGTACCACCTTTACGAAGTCCACGTGTAACATCATACATGTGAAGGTATGCTTGTACGTGGCATGCTACGAAATTAGGGGTATTTACCAAGTATGTGCTGCGGATTGGGTTATCGCCAAAACGAAGGTGAGAACATGTAAAACCTCCTGATTTTTTGGAGTCGTAGGCAAAATATGCTTGGCAATATTTGTTGGTATTTTCACCAATAATTTTTACCGAGTTTTTGTTTGCACCAACAGTACCGTCAGAACCGAGTCCGTAGAATTTTGCTTCAAACATTCCTTCTCCGCCCATGGCTATTTCTTTTTCCATTGGGAGTGATAAGAAAGTAACATCATCAACTATACCAACAGTAAATCCGTGTTTTGGAACGTTTAATTTAAGATTGTCGTAAACAGATACTATTTGTGTTGGTGTGGTGTCTTTTGACGAAAGACCGTAGCGACCACCTACGATTATAGGTGCATTTTCTACGTCAGCGAAACAAGATTTAACATCGAGGTAAAGAGGTTCGCCTATTGCTCCGGGTTCTTTTGTACGGTCAAGTACAGCAATTCTTTTGACAGTTTTAGGAACAGCTGCCAAGAAATGTTTTGCTGAGAATGGACGATAGAGATGTACGCTAACTAAACCTACTTTTTCGCCCTTGGCGGTTAGATAGTCGATAGCTTCTTTTGCGGCCTCAGTAACAGAACCCATTGCTATAATAACTCTATCGGCATCTTGGGCACCATAGTAGTCGAAAAGACTATGTTTTCTTCCTGTAATTGCCGAAAGTTTTTCCATATATTCTTCAACAATAGCAGGTACTGCATCGTAATATGGATTGCAAGCTTCACGGTGTTGGAAATATACGTCGCCATTTTCTGCCATTCCGCGAGCTACTGGTGCATTAGGATTAAGCGCACGTTTGCGGAAGTCGGCTAATGCATCTTGGTCGATAAGTTTTACAATGTCTTCTTGTTGAAGTTGTTCGATTTTTTGAATTTCGTGAGATGTACGGAAACCATCGAAGAAATTTAGGAATGGTACTCTCGATTTGATGGTTGCTAAGTGAGCAACAGCGGCAATGTCCATTACTTCTTGAACGCTACCTTCGCAAAGCATAGCAAATCCAGTTTGACGGCATGCCATTACGTCTTGATGGTCGCCGAAAATAGAAAGTGCGTGGCTTGCTAATGCACGGGCTGAAACGTGAAAAACACAAGGCAGCAGTTCGCCCGCAATTTTATACATGTTGGGAATCATCAACAATAAGCCTTGCGATGCTGTGTAAGTGGTGGTTAATGCACCAGCTTGCAAAGAACCGTGAACAGCTCCAGCAGCGCCAGCTTCACTTTGCATTTCCTGAACGGTAACGGTTTCTCCAAACATATTTTTTCTGCCTGCAGCCGCCCATTCATCTACATGTTCTGCCATCGTGGAAGATGGTGTAATTGGGTAAATCGCCGCAACCTCGGTGAACATATAAGATATATGTGCAGCCGCTTCGTTGCCGTCGCATGTTACCATCTTTTTATTTTCTGCCATAATTATATTTTAATTATTTGTTTGAATATAAACAATTTAAATCTATTTGTTTTCGCTTTTTTATACGTAAAAACAAACACATAAGTTTCTTTGCAAAAGTAAAAAAATAATGTTTGCAATACTGAAACTATGATAGTTTTTTTTTGTTTGTTTGAAATTTAGATAAAGTTTAAATTTTGTACATTTTTTTTGTTATGTTCAAAAAATGTAGTCAACATTAATCTGTTGGTAGGATTTACTTTTAGTTTGGTAATTTTGAAAACTTATGTTTGGGAGTATTATACAAAAAAAAATGTAAAAAATGGATTTAAACTTTTTTTTAGTATAAAAGTCAAACTTGTGTAATTTTTAAAATAATAAACACACAAAAAAATGAAAAAATTATTTTTATCTTTAGTTTTGGCAGGAACAATGGCCTATGCAAATGCACAAACTGAAGTTAGTTTATCTGACTTCAATTCAAAAGCAGAAAGTCTTTCAGGACAACAAGTTAAAGTAAGTGGTTATCTCGTAGAGATAGGCAAAGATGGCAAAACTGCTATGATTTCATCATCGGCAACTGCATCAAAACCACAGCAAGGACAAGGTAAACCTGATGGCAAGATAGTTAGAGTTACTTCTACATCTGAAATTAGCACATCGCTCAAAGGGCAAAGTGTAACTGTAACAGGAACTGTTGCTGAAGAAAAAGCTCCTATGAACAATGGAAATGGAAAAGGAAAAGGCAATGTTTCTGATACAACAAAGCGTCCTACACCTCCAAACGGTGGAAAGGGAAAAGGCAATGTTTCTGATACAATAGGTCGTCCTACTCCTCCAAATGGAGGAAAGGGTGGAAAACACAATAACTACACTATTACAAATGCTACTATAACAAAGAATTAATTTCCCAGAAATGAAAATAATTAAACTTTTTTTTATAGCATTATTACCTATTGCGTTGCTTTCTGCATGCGCATCTGATTCTCTTACTTTAGATACTTTTCAACAACAAGCTGAGAATCTTGTAGGTAAAGAGGTTAAAATTACAGGTACGTTGGGGCATTTTAATCAAGATGGCACAAAAAGTGTGCTTTTGGGTAAATTGCCTGAAGGTAATAAACAAAAAGATTTTGACAAAGAAAAACCTCAAGGAGAAAGACCTCAAAGAGAAAAACCGCAAGGAGAAAGACCCCAAGGTGAGCATGGACATGGACATGGGCATGGTGGACAACATGGTTGTATGTTTGGAAATTTTTCTGCTGGATTGGAGATTAATTTTGCAGAAGTTGCGAACAAAGAGTATGAAAGAAAAGAAGTTACCATTGAGGGTATTGTAACAGAGCAGCGTATAACGTTGGAAGAAGTAGAAAAGTTAGAACAAGACTTTATGGAAAAACATCCCCAACGTCATCATGACACTACAGGTAATGATTCGCTTCGTATGCCACCGCATCATAATCACAATCGTGGTCAACAATGTGATAGTTTGACTAAACTTGATTGTAATACTGGTGCTACAGAACATGTTAGTCCGTTTGAACGTGTTAAGAAGCAAATAGAAGAAAGTGGCAAGGGATACATTTCGCGTTATTATATCGAAAATGCTAAAATTGTTAAATAGTTTTCGATAATTTGGTTAACCTTATGATTAATGTTGCTGTTTTTTGCAGCAACATTTTTTTTGTTATCATAATTATTTACTAAACTTTTGCAAGTATCATAACACGTTATCAATCAAATCATTCTAACTTTGTTAAATTTTTAACTAATTGATTTTCAATAACTAAATCAATAAGTGAAGTATTCTTGTAATTACTTAATTGTTTCTTAATATTCTCAACTAAATCTCTGAT
>CALFIU010000120.1 GCA_937877455.1 uncultured Bacteroidales bacterium | reverse complement strand
TTTCAATGGAGCAAAACAAGATAAGCATTTGGCAATGTTTCCAGAAGAGTTGCCTAAACGATTGATAAAAATGTTTTCGTTCCCACAAGAGGTTGTTTTGGATCCTTTTATGGGTAGTGGGACAACAGCGGCGGTAGCCAAAGCATTAGGACGTAATTCTGTCGGTTATGAAATTAATTCTGATTTTATTCCTTTGATAAAAGAACGTATTGGCTCTGACAATCTTATAGAAACGGCAAATCTTGAAATCAAAAAACAGGCTATCAACATCAATTTTGAGGAAGAAATCAATAACTTGCCTTACCGCTTTGTTGACGTCCACAAAACCGACAAAAAAATTGATGTCAAAAAACTTCAATTTGGTTCTAAAATTGACAAAGACAGCAGTACCGAACGCGAAGAGTTGTTTAGCGTAAAACAAGTTATTTCGCCAGAATTAATTTTGCTGAGTAATGGATTAATTGTCAGATTGATAGGAATTAAGCAAAATCCGCAAATTAACGGTAAGGCAACAGAATTTCTGCTTTCAAAATTCAAGGGCAGGAAAGTATTTTTGAAATATGATGATATAAAGTACGACAACGACAACCATCTGATGGTGTATATGTATTTGGATAACAAAACGTTCATCAATGCCCATCTATTGAAAAATGATTTAGCACTTGTTGACGAAAGCTTTGATTATAAATACAAAACCAAATTTCAAAATCTGTAGATATGGCTAAAGAATGGATATTAAATAGTGCAATGAATCGTTTCCAACTCAATTTCAAACGAAATGTTGGAGCCACCTCTGAATCAATCAGAAAATGTGCACCGAAGTCGTTAGACGAATGGCGGGACTACTATTATGCCAATGTAAAATCAGAGGCGCATATAGAAGATTTAGGTAAAAAGTTATATGTCAAAATAACCGAAGTCATTCAATTAGAGGTTCAAGAAGTTACCGAGCAAGATTGTATCGACTATATGAAGCAGTTGGTTATTAACCGTACATACGATGGTTATACTACTGAAATTCAGACTATTTATGGTCAACTTCAGATTCTGTTGGATGTAAAAATTGAACCTGCCCCCGATGAATGGGACAGATTGTTCAACGTGGATTTCTTCATAAAAGTGAACGATAGCTATATCGGCTTGCAAATCAAACCTATAAATAACAGTTTGCAGATTCCGGAAATACATAAGGAATATGCACTACAAGCCAAAACTCACGAAAAATTCAAGAAACAATATGGAGGCGCGGTGTTTTACATCTATTCGGAAAAGGTGAACGGGAAAAAGGAAATTGCTAATAAAGAAGTTGTTGACGAGATAAGGAAAGAGATTGAGAGATTGAAAAAGTAAATAATAGAAACTTAAAACACATAACGATATGGCTGGATTTCAAACGCCTATAACAATAGCACAAGCTATTGAACACATCAGGAAAAATGAATATTTATTACCTGCTTTTCAGCGTGATTTTGTGTGGTCGGCGGAACAAATAGAAAAGTTATTTGATTCGCTGATGAAAGGATTTCCTATCAGTTCAATGCTTTTTTGGAAAGTCAAAGGTGAAACGAAAACAGACTTTCGTTTTTATAAATTCCTAACAAATTACATTCAGTATCATAAGATATGTAATGAGGCCATATCAACCGACCACTTGAATGATTTTCACGCAATTCTTGACGGGCAACAAAGACTAACATCTCTTTACATAGGGCTGTGTGGAAGTTATGCATATAAGGGATATATGAAAAGATGGGATTATTCCGAACGCAATTTCCCTACAAAACATTTGTACTTGAACCTTTCACGGAAATATTCAGAGGAAGAAAGTGATAAAGAATACATATTTGAATTTATTGATAAAAGCATATCTAAAGAAAGTGATTTATACAAAGATAATGATGGAAATCTGTGGTTTAGAGCTGGAAAAATTCTTGCCTTACATCAGGATTACAACTATGGTATAGATGAGTTTTCGGACGACAATAATATTGACAAAGAATCCAAGAGAATGTTGAGGCATTTAGACAATGTTATTCACAACCAGCTTAACATCAACTATTACGAAGAAGACGACCAAAAGCCAGATAAAGCCGTTAATATTTTTGTTCGCATTAATTCGGGTGGAACGGCTTTGACATTTTCAAATATTTTGATGTCAATTGCGGTAGCTAACTGCAAGAAAATAGACGCACGAACTGAAATCAAGAATTTGGTTGACTGTATTCGTTCAAAGGGCTTTAACATCTCACAAGACTTCGTTTTGAAAGCGTTCTTATACTTGTATCACAAGGATGTGAGGTCGATGATTACAAGTTTCAATTTTGGTTTTATTGAACTCATCGAGAATAATTGGGGAAAAATCAGAGATTCCATTATAAGTTTGTTTGACTTGATTCGTTCCTTCGGTTTGAATGATTACACAATGACTTCATATAATGCTTCTCTGCCAATATTATATTATCTGCACCACAAAAACATATACGACAACTTCCATCAAAAGATAAAAAATAGAGAAGAATGTCTTGTAATCAGAAAATGGTTATTCTCTATATTGTTGCGAAGAGCATTCGGTGCAAGTGCAGATTCGGTACTTATGCAATCAAGAAAAGCATTCACTTCTGATATTGAACAGTATTATATTTTTGAAGATATCATTTCGTTTCCTGCTAAGAAAATCAATTCTGAAATCAAAAAATTCTCAGATGTTGGAGATGACTATATAGAGGATTTACTTAAAAGTCAGAAAGACCAACGATACACTTTTTCAATACTGGCAATGCTATATCCCAATTTGGACTATAGAAACAACAACTTCCATCAAGACCACCTGCACCCTGCAGCATCATTTGAAAACTTGAGTCAAGAAGATAAAGATAAGTATGGATGGAATGTATATAACTCTATTCTAAATCTTCAAATGCTTGATGCAAATGAGAATGAATCAAAAAATGCCAAATCATTAGTTGATTGGATAAAAGAGCAAACCAACACGAACAATAAAGAGAAATTCTTTGAAAATCATATAATACCAGATGTGGATTTGGAATTAGACAATTTCTCTGAATTTATTGAAGAACGAAAAAAGATTCTTATTGAAAAGTTGAGGGCGCTGATTAACTGAAATCAGTTTGTCTGCGTTGCTTTCTGGCACACCTCGCCAAATCCTTTCGCTCATTCCCGATGCTGAAAAATGGCTTTTTCAGCCGTTTCATCTTCTACTATATGAATGTGCGTTTGGTATGGACCGACAACAGTACTGCCACCAAGATTAACATTCTTCACGGTTTGTTTGAGGAAAGCAATATTTCTGCATCGGAACTTGTTTTCGAGTTTCGACCTGACCAAGATGGAGATGATGAAGAATAACTTGTAGAATGGCTCAAAGTCATAGGTGAATATGTTTATATTTCGTAATTGAATGTTGATAGAGAAAAAATACTATTTAATAGGCAAAAGATTATTCGAATATGCAAAATTGTAGAATTGCGTTTTAGACAAGAACAGCGCCATTATGACTCACTCCTTCACATACTCCATCGATTTCCGCAGAATCAACAGCAAACCGTTGTCTGATTGCTGCTTGCATCTGATTTGCACCAATGGTGGCGGCAGTTTCGAGTTTAACGGAAAGAATTTCCGCATTGAGAGAAATTCGCTTGTAGTGATTTCTTCTCCGTTGAAAATCAAAAAGATAGAAGCTACAGAAGATGCTGCCGTTGAGTGGTTTGCCGCGCCCAACAGTTTTCTGCAAGGTCTGTTGCCTGCCAACAACTACAGCATTGGCGGCAGTATCAGCCTCAACACCAACCCCGTAATTCCGCTTTCTGACGCTGATGCCGACCGCTTTTTGTGCGACCTCCACCGCATCCGCGAACGGCTCGACGACACCGAACTGCGTTTCTACACCGAGATAATGGGCAGCTTGTGCCTGACAATGATTTACGACATTTTTGAATTCCATGCCAAATATTATGGCACCACCGAACACACCGAGCGGGCGGGCTACATTGTCAAAAGCCTGATGGACTTGCTCGCTACGGGCATTTGCCGCACCGAGCGCGAGATGTCGTATTTCGCTGGCAGGCTCAACGTATCGCCCAAATATCTGTCGGCCACCGTCCGCCGACTGACAGGCCACAGCGTAACGTCGTACATCGACCGCTACACCGTGCCAATCCTCAAAAAACTGCTCAACGACCAACGACTGTCGGCTTCGCAAATAGCTGAAATGATGAATTTTAAGACTCTATCCTACTTCAGTCGCTACTGCAAAAAGCATTTGGGAATGTCGCCGCAGGAGTATAGGAAAAGTTTGCAACCACGCTAAAAATAGTGCAAAATGGCTCTCAAGAAAGTATATTTGAGTCATTGAGAAAAACACCGAATCGAGCTATCAGTATAAATTGGTTCAATTCGGTATTTTCATTTTCAACTTTCACCCTTCAATTTTCAACCTCTCAATCTTGCAACTATGTACCTTAGTATCAGCACTATAATTGATGCCGACAAATAGTATATCGCCCCGATAATGTTGTAAGAGGTCGTCGTAGTGGCGTTCTTTTATTT
>CALFIU010000119.1 GCA_937877455.1 uncultured Bacteroidales bacterium | reverse complement strand
CCGTTGAAGACCATGATTATTCCCGTCAGCGTCCAGCCGTTGTCCTTGGCTTGGACGTTGATTTTATTGTTGTTGACGTATTGCGGCAGTTGGGTGCGAGCCTCGTTAAGAAGATTGTCTATCTCGACTTGCGATGAAGTTTTGGGACAATATTTCAATTCGATGACGTATGCGTATGGCGTGCCGAGACGCGGTTCGAGGAAAATGTCGCTGTAACAATGTCCGTGAGCATATTCTGTGTGCGAAAGATAATAGTTGAGGTTAGTTCCGAACTGTCCCAAAATAAAACCCTTTACAAACGCCTCGCCAGTCTTGATGAAATCGCGGTTGTCGGACGTCTCTTTCATACAACTTGCGATATACCGCATGAAAGGCTCGTGTTCGCCGCGCTTTGCAAACGCACGTCCGAGTTCATCAAAAATATTGTCGTCGGTCTTCCACGAAATCAAAGTTTCATACGACCGTTTCATGTACTCAAAATATTGCTGTCGGACGGTTGAATTTGGAATTACCAGCAACGCATCCCCAATGTCATAGCCGTTGACAGACAACAATCCCATGTAAAACATCAGGCTCACAAGGTTTTCGTAACGTGTGAGGTCTTCTAATGAAAATTCAGATTTAATTCTTGAATAAATCTGTCCTTCGGTTGTAATACGTTGAATCAGAGATGTTTTCTGACCAAACTGTTTTTCAAGACGGATTAGTTTCGACATCTTGTTGTAGTCGGTGGTGATGTTTGAATCGACCATTTTTTCGGGAAGGTCGCCATCGTTTGCGATATACTCCCTAAGGAAATACAGCGCCATGTCCGAATTGTACATACGGTCTTGTTTCAACGATTTTGTGCTGAAACAATTATTGTCGTACCACGGTTTGGTAATTTCTATAAGTTCGTCAACGGAATGCTTGAAAACACCAGTAGCATCTCTGTAATATTCAAGCATTTGGCGAAACTCCGATTCTGTAAAACCCGCAAGAGTGTTGAACATAGAATCTGTGGAAATATTCATTCCGATATTATAGCCGCTCGTTACGTCGCTGAGCGTGAGTGGCGTAACTCCCGAAATCATAATCCTTGCCACGGGTGCTTCGTTTTCGGTGGTGGCGGCTTTCAAGTTGTTGAAAAACAAGCGGAAAAAGCCGTCGCCGTGAGTGAGATTTGTGTAATGAGATTCGCTGTCGGCGAGCATAGTGTTGGCAAAGTTGTCGTACTCGTCGATAATGGCGTATATTTCACGTCCGGCAAGATGTACCTTCCCCAACAGTTTTGTAAACGCCGTGTTTGAGCTCTTTTCTTGATATAATTCTTCTACGATGCCTTTTGGTAATAAATCAACGTACTTGCTTGCAAAATCCCTTAGAGTGGAGAGAACAAGTTCATTGAACGACGCATTTACGTTTTTTTCATCGGGATCAACTTTAGAAAAGTTGAATTTCAGAATCAAGTATTTATTACGATTTTCAGTTGGATTCTTGCCAATGTACAAATCGCCAAAAAGCATATCGAAATCGTCTTTCATCGCCACATCATAATACGCCGCCAACATATTGAGCATAAGACTTTTGCCAAACCGTCGCGGACGAAGGAAGGTTTGGAATTTGTACACTTCAAGCATCGGAATAAACATTGTCTTATCTACATAGTATCTGTTTTCTCTGCGAATTGTAGCAAAGTCGCTCTCACCGTATGGAAGGTGGCGGATTGATGAGTTTTGTCCCATAATGATTCTTGATTATGTTTCTTTCTGCAAAAATAAAAATAATGATTGATATTGCAAAAAGTTTTTCCATTGTCAATTTTCAACTTTCCACTCCGTAATCGTCCGCACATCGCCGTCTGAGGAGATGTTGACACCAATTTTAACAACCTCCCTGCCGTCGTATTTGTAGGCAATGGGATAGTTTTTGGAGTTGATTTGCGCCAATGCGTCGTCGGCAGAGCCGTCCACTTTGAGTTCGAGGACGAAAATGTTTTTTGCGTTTTTAATAACTACATCAATGCGACCCGTGGCGGTGTTGACCTCCGTTTCGGTGTAAAAGCCAAGCCAAGTGAAGAGGACATAGAGTATGGTTTGGAAATGCTTTTCCTCCTTGTTGTTCAAAATATTGGGAATCTGCGACATAAAGTCTTTGAGAGCCGCCATCGATTCGTCAATATTGCCGTCTCGGAGTGCAAAATAAAAATCCTTCATCGACGCCTTGCCCGACGAGAAATTTTGAGGGTAATAAAAATACATCATATTCTGCATCATTCCGATGCGGACCTCGTTGTTAGGATAGTCGAGCGTGTACATTTCACTTTCTGGGTCGTAGCCCTTAATCGTCAAATATCCCGCCTGAAACAACACCGGCCAAAGCGAATCGACATCTTCCGGCGAAACAGAAAAATCGTCGGCATACAGTTTCTTCGGCACAAGATGCGGAATGTCGGCGTGGTGCTTTTTGAGATGGTCTATGATGTATGACGATGTTGCCGTCCTGAACCAATAGTTGTCAAGTTTTTCATCGTTAATGGCACTCAAAACGCTTGTAGGATTGAACATTGCGGGCGAAAACTCGCTGAAATGGTAACTGTCGTACTTGTATTCCATTTTTGCAATCATCTCGTCGTAAGTACAGTGGAATTTGTCGGCGAGATTTTGGATTCCGTCGTGAAAATAATCATTCAACTCCTCGTGAGTGATGCCGCAGATGTCCGAAAACTTGTCGAGCATAGATATGTCGGCAAGATTGTTGAGAGTGGAGAAAATCGACACTTGCGAAAACCTCGAAATTCCAGTTATGAACACAAAACGCTCATCTTTTTCGCAAACTTTCAATTGCTGGTAAACTTCCTGCAATTTTGACTTCACCAATTTTAAATTGCCATCGTGGAGATGTGCGTTGAGCGGCGCATCGTACTCGTCGATCAAGATTACAACATTGCGTTTGGTCTTGGATTTGATAGTTTGGATTAGTCTATAAAAACGCGCCCCATTACTTGCATCTTTGTCAATGGGTATTGAATACTGGTTTTCGTACCTCTCCAACTGAACGGAAATCGCCGACGACATTTTGTCAATCTCAATGTCTTTGACCGCCGACATATCAAGCGTAATTACTGGATACTGCACCCAATCTTTTTCATATTCTGAAATCTTGAGACCTTCAAAAAGTTCTTTCTTGCCCTCGAAATAAGCCTGCAAAGTATTCACCAACAGCGATTTGCCGAACCGCCTCGGACGCGACAGAAACACAAACTTCCTACTGCCAATCATTTCGTACATACGCTCGGACTTGTCAACATAGAGGAATCCCTCGCTGATAATGCTCTCAAAATCAGCCCTGCCAACTGGATATTTTATCGGTTCGTTCATGGTGAAATCGTTTTTTTGATTATCTACCGCAAATATATAAATCTTTATCGTATAATGCAAAAATCTTGCATAAATCCGAGGTAATTTTCTTGTCAAATTAAAAAAAAATTACCTAACTTGCGACAAATAAAAGGGATACAAAAATAGTTGAACCAATTGTAAGAATCACTGTTCGAGAGGTTAGTGTATCGTAAAATGTTTCACACCTAAGCATTTGTCGCCGTACCAAATTTCGTATCGGTAGTCGCCGGAAGACCAGTTGCCTTTCTTAGAATTACCCCAACCTATAATTTCAAATGAAGAGTATGTATATGCACTGATACTCATTTTGTCTTCAAATGTACAATCATTTGGAGAAGAATCTCCTCGAGATAACATATTACCTGCATAAAACTTAACTTTTATTGAAACATTTTGATGTTTAGTGCTATAATAATATATTTTCCCGTTTATAAATGTTGTATTTGATGCGTAAATACTATCGTTATACGATTCTCCTGCATTTCTGATTTCAATATCCAAAACAATGAGAGGTTCTTTTTTTAATGCCTCTACCATTTGGGCTGGATTGTATCGAATTGCATTATATTTCAATTCAAGTTGGTAATATTTTTGTTGTAAGTCATCCAAATCTGTAAGTATGTCTGACTTTGCATTTCGGATACTACTTAGAGAATCTGTCAATTGTTTTTGTTGTGATTTCAAACTTTGAATAACATTTTCTTGATAATCAATTATTTGATTATATTTATAAATCCAAACTCCAAGAAATGTCAGTAGCAAGCCTCCCATAATGCCAAAAACGATTCCCTTTATATTTTTCAGTTTGCGTGTTGGTGTAATTATGCTTGTGCTGTTAAATTCAACCGTCTTGTATTTACTAACTAAATTATATATTTCTATATCATCAACGCCAATTGTTCCAATATATTTGGTGTCAGATAGATTGAATGCGTGAGACAATGCTTGTAAATCGCCATCAAATCTTTCTAACAGTTGTGCTTTTACTGTTTTTTCCAAATCTTCAAAAGTGTGAGGCACATTGTTAAAAGATTTTATCGAATAGGTATTTGCATTAGAAACAATTTCTTTTACTCTTTCTGTAGTAGACAACCAATTGAATAGATGTATTAATTCATTATATTTTAATGTTTGGATTTTGTTGAATATCAAACAAAAACCAATATACTCAACATTGGAAATCTGTTGTATATAGACATAATATATGAGGCATTCCCGTCGAAGTATTGAAAAGCGTAAACTCTTTAAGCCTTTTGTTTGTTCTTCGAGAATGTCTTTTGTTTGGTCGTCTAGATATTGGCTATATTTGCCTTGGGGATTTCCGAATATGTAAAATGCAAAATTCATTTACTCAAAAACAATTACTTGTTTTAAATCGTTGACCGAACATTTCGGTAATTTTTGCATAACATTCTGTCCCAACAGCATTGGCGCTCCTAAGTCTTCCTCAACAGCAACATCTATGTCGTAGCACTTCAATTCTTTTCCACCATTACAAGGTATTACGATTTCTTTTATCTTGTAAACCTCGCTTTCGCTTACACCACCTGTTGCGTTGGAGAATTTCATATTGCCAACGAAATCGTTATCGGTTATTTTGCCATTTTTTACCAAACTGGCATATTCTAACGAAGAAATAGATGTCATTGTCGCTCCTGTATCCCAAATGAAATTACTTATCGAACAACCATTGAGTTTGATTGTTACAACAGGAGAGCCACCACTGTATTCTCGTGAGAAAGGCAGTTCGTATTGTTTGTTGTCAATTTTCTTTGTCCCTTTGGTTTTGCTTGATGGTTCGTCGCCTGCGCCGCATGAAAGCATCATTATTGCAGACAAACAAAAAGCAATAGTTTTTTCATATCTGTTATCATTTTACATCTTTGAAAACAATTATTTCATTAAGACAGGTCAAAATTCCATTAAAACCATCTGTTTGTTCATGTGCTTTCTTAAAGTCTACATTGTCAAACAATTCTGTTTTAATGTCATCGATGCTGACATTCCTACTTTTTTGACAAGATTTGATAAGAGTCTTTTTCGCTTCGGAATCAATGTCGGTTTTATTTATTATATCGCATATTGCTGCAATACACTGCCATTTTATCAACGTTTGATTATCACCCTGAAGTGATTTAAAGTAATCATTGACAAAACTTTCTCTCCCGACATTCAAGTTGGTTAATACCTCCTTCCTAATGTAATTTTCGTCAAAATCATCTACTTTGTTTTGTCCCCGTGTGTCATTTGTCTCAATTATATTTTCCCTTACTTCGGTATTCGCATTTACTTCAATGTTATCTTCTTTCTTTTCTTCAACAATGGCAACAACATTGCGTTCAGTTTCATTATCCAAACTTTTGTCTTCCTTGTCCGTTACTATTGTATGAGTGGTTATAGTTTCTGTAAAATGTTGTTCTGACGGTTCGTTTTCCACATGTTCTACATCGTGTGTTTCATTATTACTGCAACTACAACCGCAATCTTTAAGGCAAAAAAGCATTATTATTACCAATACAATGACAACAATTGGCATAATAAACTTGCCAATGTCATTGCGATTTTCTTCTTTTTCTCCGCTTTCGGTTTGAAGATTTTCACCTTGTTCTTTTTCAGAAACGACATTTTTGTGCTTTGCCAGTTCTTTCTCTGCACGATATTTTAGGTCAAAATATTTTTCAAGGATATGTTCGTCTGTTACTTTGCCTATTACCGCTTTGATGTTGTTAAGAAGGCTTTCATAAGCGTTTCCTAAACCTGCGTTAATAACAGGTTTGAGCACTTCGTAGAACAAGTCAAAGGATTCTACACTAATACTTTGTTTCTTGCTTGTGGCTTGTTCTGACTTAGTGCTATGTTCCACCGTAGTTGGCTTATTCGGTATATTTTGGTGTTCCTCCTTTGGTGTTACTGTTTTAACGAATGCAGTTGTAAGCGCTATTCGTGAATATTGCCTCAGCCGATTTAAAATGGTACTGTTATCCAATTTGTCGGATAGTGTAGTACAAATACTATCGGGGTTTGCAGACGCAAATGTATCATCATAAGAAGCAAGATTGTTTTCTTCAATCAAATTGGATATTGTTGTTTTCAGTTTTTCTACATACTTGCTTTTGTCGTCAAATGTAAGCACACGATAATGAACAATACCGTTTTCGAGAGAAAAAAGTACGCTTTCCTTTAATAAATCCACAAAAAGAGCGTCTAATTTTTTCAACAGACCATTGAAATCTTGGTAATATTGGTTGTTTTGAAATGCAATAGACATTCCAAAAACACAATTTGTGCCTCGGTCTCCGTTTTCGTGCAGTCCGTACCTAAAATAATTGTACATAGTGAGACCATTCGGGAAACGGTCGATACTCATGTACCGACCTTCACCCGAAGAGTCATACAATTTCCGAAAATATGCGCGGAAAGATTCATCAACGTTTTCATAAACGTAGAATCCTCTTGGATTACCGTATATAAATGTACTCCACATCTTACTTCAAAACTTTTAAAAGTTCTTCGCAATACCAGTCGTCCTGTGGTTTGCATATCCACATTTCTTTTCCAGTCATAGAGTTTTTGCTGAAGCCTCCCGCAGAGAAACAAAGTGTTGGAACATTGCCAAATATCATTTTGTTTAGGAAACCCTTAACAGCAAATTGATTAAGCAAATTAGGGTACTGGTTGTTGATTTCTCTAATGAATAAATCCATATCGGGTTTACTATTGTCAAACAAATCCGGGCGATTGTCGGCTTTGTTGAACAAGAAGACAATTCTATCATCAGGTTGCATTTTGGCTTTCAAAACAAGAATTTGTTGTTTGTACATATTCCTAACACTTTGGCTATTACCCCAATCCAACTGCAATAACACTAACCACGTTTTTGGTGTGTTTTGACCAATGATGTTCTCTATGTACGGAGGAAAATCATTTTTGACCTGTTGTCCGTCAAAAAAATGCTCACCTGGAGCCTCCAAGAATTGAAACAGACTTCTGCCTCTCTCATTTCTTATTGTTACCAATAGAAAGTCAATGTCGGCATTTCCGCCTGGTGTGTAATCCGCAAACGGACGTTCATTACTGAACTCATCGCAGAGGTTTTGATATTTGATGTCATCTCCCGGACGGAACAAACGGTCAGGCTTGAATTTATACCCAATTGAGTCAAAGTAGCGAATCATACGCAACAAAACCATTGTTTTGCCTGCTGATGCTGGACCAAACGGGATTACGATTGGTGTTGTTGTATCCGAAATGTTGACAACTGTATTTGCAACATCATACTTTTTTTCTTGGTTTATTTCTTCGTTTTTCATTTTAGAATAGTTTTAAATTGTTGTTTTTGTGGTTGAATGCAATGTTGAAGAAGATGAATGTTGACAAATCCACCAAGATTGAAAGCAATATCCTCCAAAGGAATCCATGTCCATTATATTTGCCTGACAAATAATCGCTCCAAACTGTCGGCACTTGGGCAAGTTTTATTGTCTTGGGCTGCGCATTGGTTTCTGTATATTTTTCTTTATCATTGTCTTTGAATGACAGCAAATTGGCATGTTCGGCAATGACGGAATAGCCTTGCAACAAATCATTGTTGACGATTTCCATAATTTTGTATCCAACGGTTTTGGATGACATATCCGAAAGACGGACATCAATATCAGCGATGAGGTCGTTGTAACTGTCATCATTCAGTTTCTGGCATTTTTGCAATGCGGCTGGCACTACAATCGCGTCCAACTGTGTTTTCATTGATTCAAATTGGTTCTTGTAGTTTTCATACGCCAATTTCCATTGTTTCCAAGTTGCGCCATGGTTAATTTTTTGAATTATGATAAAACCAGGATCTGCATCAGGGTCTAATTCCCTTAGGATTTTTTTTAGGTTCAATTCTGTTTCGTCCAAAATCATAGTGAATCTTGGTCCTGCACCTTCGTTACCTGGATTGGAAAGTTCGTTCAGCAACCTTGACAAAGCATTGTCAATACAATTCTTAAAATCAGCCGCCTTGGTTTGCACTCTCTGTCTGCACCGCTCACAGCCGCCCTCAGCAATATCATTGAGATAATATTTTGCTGAATTTAACTCGTCGGTTGCAACTTTTTTGATTTCAGACTTGTAAATGAGATAGTGGGTATTCGTTAGTAACGAAAACATACAAAACACGAGAAAACCAACAATACACATTAATAATGTTGTGCCACGGCTCATTATCTTTGAGCGAAACGAAACGTTATTGCCTCTATATGCTTTCCAAATCAAAGAAAAGCATATAGAGGCAATAACGTAAAAAACAATTGCCAAGAACCATGCTCCTGGTAATGTCATGTCGGGCTGCCAAACATAAAACGAATTGGCTGTCCAATTGCAACTGAAAAATGCCAACGCCAAAAATGCTAATGCTGGCACAATTTTTCCATAATTGATACTTCTCTTTTTTTCTTTTTTAAGTTCAACAATTTATTTACCTAATCTGCCGAACACAAAAAAGAAAGATGTAGATTTCTCCACAACTACCTATAGGCCGACCAAAGCCCAATTAATACTATGAAGAAAGCCCACACCCTTTATACGGATGTGAGCATTCGCAAGTGCTGACATTAATTCTAATAAATTGGTCGTTTATAGGTAGTCAGCCCGTGCAAACGCTCTTTCAATTCTATGTTAAACGCTCCAAAGATACTGCAATAATTTCAAATCTACAAAATCTTTTTACAATTTTTTACACAAAAGAATATAACTTATTAATAATTATTAAATTATACATGTTGCCTTTGTAAGATTAATGAGCAGTGTTTTCAAGTTTTTGCACCACAACAATTCCATTTAAACCTTAAAACACTAGTTCTCCCCATCTAAAAAACTTCTTACTTCTCAAAAAAGTTGACGTAGAAATAAAAATCTCAATTCTCAACTTTCAATTACCTCATACCTTGCCAACTCCCAGCCGTTGAAGACCATGATTATTCC
>CALFIU010000118.1 GCA_937877455.1 uncultured Bacteroidales bacterium | reverse complement strand
CATAAAAAAATTACAAGGTAAAAAATATTTTTTTATCGAAAAAATTTTAGACTTTTCGGAATTGAGGTTATGTATCCATTTCAGACAAATAATCCGTTACATGTTTTTCCAACTCAGGCAAATCATCTATAATCACAGCCCAAAGTATTTCGACATTAATCTGAAAATAATCATGTACAAGAATATGACGCATTTTTTCAATCAAATTCCACGGCACGTCTTGATGAGTTCCTTTGAAATCTGTCGACAATTTATACACCGCCTCGCCAATAATCTGGACATTATAAATCGTGGCATAGAGCCTCAGTTTGTCCTGCCGAAAATCCTCGAACTCTCTTTCTCCGACAAACTCTTTTACATACGTAATGGCCTCAATAATATGTTCAAGCCGTCCCTTGTCCCTAATCTTTTCTCTCATACACTAAAATTTTGTCATATTCTGCGGATTTAAGTGCAAAAGGAAGCAAGTCGCCATCAACAACAAGGTCTACTGGACGGCGAAGAATCTTCTCGAGATCAATTATCATTCCGAAAAAGCCAAGTCCCATTCTCGTTCCTGGAACAAAACTTACCATAATGTCGATGTCGCTGCCTGCATTTTCTTCACCACGCGCAAACGAACCGAACACCCACGCCTTGCTGATGGGCTTGTCCTGAAAATAGGTTGCAATGCTGTGTTTTACACTCGGATTCATAAAATACGGTTGATTAAATATCCATTATTTTTCACCGCAAATATAATCCAACCCAGCGTATAATCAAAATTTTTCGTGAAAAAAATCAATATCCCAATTCCTTCATCTTGTCCGCGACAAGGTTTGCAATTCGTTTGTAGCCGTCGGAATTGAAATGAAGGTTATCCGTGGACAGCCATTTTTGTTCCACCTCGCCTTGACCATCAGAGGAAAGATTTTGACGAAGGTTGATAAAATGTCCACCAAACACCTGATACAAAGAATCTTCCATCTCCTTCATGCGGTTATAGTCGGGAATTACTTTATTTGGCTTATGGAAACTAATCACAATGTAACGATCTGACTGACTGTAAGAAATCATCGCCTGCAATTGCTTAATCAAGTCTGCAACATCGTCAAAACCGCCATTCTGCCCGATAAATAAAACATTGGCGTATTTGCCACGCAGATTTTCCATTGCAAACGTAGTCAGTACACTTCCCGCCTTGATAGTGTCGGTGCTCTCAAACTTTGCGGACGGCTCAATGTAATAATTGTATTCGTGCTTAAATTTGCCGTCCTCTTTCCAAAACTTTGCCTCTGACGACAATTCAAATTGCTTGCCGTCTATATTGCACGGATTAACTTGCGCCGGACTTTCATCGTCATAGCCACATTGCAACAAGGGCGTTACATTTTGACCATTGTAAGAAGACACGAAAGCCGACATGTCATTGTTGCCGACAATGGTGCGATATTTTCTTTCGTCACTCTTGAAAATGACCACATCGTGCGCCAGCTGCATCGGATACGCACCTTGTCTCGCCATAATCGTCAACGTGTTTTCTCCGCCGACACCAGCATTGACGATTCTGTAATCATCACTCAAAATGCCTTCCAGATATTGAGGATACGACAGATTATAACCTAACCATCGCCTTAACTTGCCTTTCAAACTACCCCCTCCATGCGGCGCGGTAAGGCTGTCGCCCCAACATACAATTTCCTTCTTCTTGTCCTCGTTGCAAGCACAAAGTATTGCAGCAATTGCAATTAACACTAATAACGTTTTTCGTGTCATCACTTACTCTCATTGTCCGACACCCAGGACGCTTTAAAGAAAAATACAACAACCTACATACAAAAAAATAGCGAGGTGTCATTTTGCAGTCCGTCCTTCTTATTAGGTCCTGAGAAAACCTTACACAATAGACAAACAGAATTTGACTCCTCGCATAAGTGTATATACCATCCGAAGCATCAGCTCTGCAATGTTTTTGATTGTGTAATTGAGTCTCAGGTTCAATAAGAACAAAAACACAGCGTCAGCAAACGCCATTCAATATGTATGTGCCAAGCCAAACGGCTAAGCGACTGCAAAATTACGAAAGAATTTCAACATGACAAAATATAATTAAAAAGTTTCTGCGCCGTCACTGTATTACAACCATAACTTATTCAGTATCAATCATTTTCTTAATCAAGGTAATGAAGGCATTCGCCTTGGGACGGTAATCATTGATTTCTTCTTCGGTGGCAAGTAAGGAAACATTATAATCTGCCCTATCACGCAACGCTCCCAATACATCTTCACAAGCGTTTCCCTATCAATATCGTTAAGCCCCATAAATCACTTTTTTATCTTGTTGAACATTCTGATAATAAGGCGTAATCCTACTATTTTCCCACTCTTTATAAGTATAGAGTTGAGGACTGACATCGGCATCAAACTGACTTCCGTACATTATGAACGAAAAAGCATATTTGTCGAAATCGTCGTCTGTTATCTTGTCCGTATCGAGAAGGACAAGGAGATCCCAATCGGAATGAGGGGCCATTATTCCCCGCTAAACCAAACATCGCCACCTTTGTAACCTTCCTTTGTAACCCTTCCCCTTACAAATTTCCCCGAAAAATTATCAACGAAAAATCGTTTTAGTGTTTTATTTTTTCGTCTTCGTAATCGGCTTGATTAAACGGTTGAACAGGTTGCGCAATATTAGAAGTTGCACTACCAGCCACGGGATGAACGTGAGTATTAAAAGCATTGACCAATGCGTTTAACTTGTCAGTGAGTTCTTTAATTTTTATCAACTCTCCCAACTCGCCACCGTTGAATATCACCGTTTCTGCCTTTTCTACCATCAAGACCACTAAGTCCCGCATTTTTCCGCCGCTCAAATCCGCTGCTAATACCGTACTGCCAACCGCTGGCTTTATAATCATTGTCGTTAAATTTTGCGAAAATCCGTATACCAACCGCACGTTTTTATGCTCCAAGCCTTGGTATTTAATACTACATTCTGTATCTTTGCTTTCGGTAACCACGGCTTCAAACAGTGTTAAACCGCTGTTATCAGCCGCTATGTTACGTATTATTTGTTTAATTTCTGATTCTTTACTCATGATGAAAAAGTTTTATTGTTCAGTTCCTCCATACTTGGCGGAATATGTCTTATTTTTAGTCTGTTGCCTATTTCGGCATTTGCACAAAGGGAATACCACGAAAGGTATTGGCTTTATTACGACTCAGAAGGCAGTGCATACGTTGAACGCTATTTCAAATACGGTGGATATGAAGACAAAGTGTTTATAAACAAAATCGAGCATTATCGGTCTACATTGTCAGATAGCGCACGAGTTGCCTACGATCGCGAACGTATGGAATTTGCCAAAACTCTCGTATTCTATACTAAGGAGGAAATCGACAAAGACCCGGTAAAACTTAAACCTAAAGATTGGTTTAATAAAGCGGTCAGAAGAGGTGAACATCCTACAGTCGTTTTCCCACTGTGATTTTCCGTGTTATTCCGCCGTTGTTGCAACTTGTTTTTGTTAGAAACAAGGTCGATAAGTTTTTCTGCCACTGGTGCGAGTGCCTCAAAGAGTCTTGCTTTGAGGTCTGAAAACTTGCTTTGTAGTTTTGCGAGTTTTCCGCTGAGCGTTCCTTCCAACGTTCCTGTTGTTGCTTGCCAGTATTGACCTTTATCTTCTTGCCATTCTTTCTTTTTGCCGCCGTTTTTTTGCAATCTCTTCGTTTGCTTTTTCAAAATCTGCCTTGGCTTGTTTCAGTTCGTTTTCGTCTGAGGCGTAGTGTACTTTGCCTTCTATATCGAGGTATTTTGTTTGTGTTGCGTGCATAAAGGCATCTTTAACCATGTCTGAGGTTATCTTGCCTTTTTCCATCATTTCTTGAAGTTCGTCTTTGCTTTTTCCGAGGTCTTTTTCCATTTGGCTGAAAGGGTTAAATCCTGCGCCGACCATCTGTTTCCAGTCTTGGGTTTGAAGTTTTCCGAGACCGGCCATTTGAGAAAAAGCCATTGAAAGACTTCCCATTTTGTTTTTGTCGCCCATTGCAATATCGCTCAAAGCCTCTGACATCTGAAAACTTGTTTCTGTGTCCACTCCGTAGCCTATCATTTGTTTAACGGCTTCGTTCATTGTGTCAGTTCCGTAAAGGGTTGCGGCATCGGTTTGACGAATATCTTCGGCGAGTTTTTTAGCGGCCTCTTTATCGCCGTAGAGTAGTGTTTCAAAGTCTGAAACCGCGTTTTGTCGGGACATTCCCTCTTCAAAAACAGACATAATAGGAGATACAAGGCTTTGAGCCGCCGCCTTGATTCCGACAAACGCCTGTCCGAAGTTTGCGAACTTAGATAAAAAACCTTTTTCTACTTTTTCTCCGGCCTTTTCTCAAGCCTTGCCTATACTGTTGATTTTATTTTCGAGTTTTTCGGCCTGTGATGTGCCTTTTGAAAAAACCCCACGTGTTTCACTAAGTATATCATCTAATTTATACCATCTATATATTCAAAATAGACATTTTTTTAAAAATATTTTGTCTATTATGAGAATATATTGTATATTTGCAAACAAA
>CALFIU010000117.1 GCA_937877455.1 uncultured Bacteroidales bacterium | reverse complement strand
TCTGTGTTGGCGAGTTTGTAAATCAATTCCGTCTTGTCGAGATAGACAAATCCGCCCTCAATCATTTTTGAGAACGACTGTATGCCGATTGGAAGTTTTTTCATAGCCATTGCTTTTTAAGTTTGCGCAAATTTACAAAAAAAACAATTATCATGAAAATCATATCAAAAACTTTCAATATATTTGCAGCGTCCTACCCCCGAAGCCCCGAAACGGGTGGCGGAGGCAAAGGGCATATATATTAAAGGCGTTACTTTTACGCTTTGTCTTATTTTGACTGTCAGAAACTTGGCCGTTTCATAGATAATCGTCAGAAAGCAAAGCAACATTGTAATGCCCGGCGGTATGTATAATCACAGACCGGAAGGTTTGTTATATACATAATTCGTGGGGCTTCGGTGTTGCTCGTTCTTGACGATTGGGCACGGCCAAGGCCTCAGACAGCGGGACGAGCATACAAGGGAAATCCCACGTCTTTTTTTATTTTAATAGTTCCGATTTGGGATTTCGGGAGCGGCGGACAAATTGGAATGGTACACATAGGTCTGGAAATAAAGAACGAACTCGCACGCCAAGAACGCACAGTTACTTGGTTCGCAAGCCATCTGTGCTGCGACCGCCGCAATGTATATAATATCTTCTCTAAACAAACTATCGACTGCGGATTACTCATGCGGATTTCCAAAATATTGGACTACAACTTCTTTCAACTTCTATCCAATGATTTCATAAATCAAAGAGAACAATAACTTCTCACAAGCGAGAACAAATATCACCCATTTTCGAGAACATATCGTTCGCGCAATTATTTCACCACTACGATTTTGCGGCGTAACTTTGCGGTAAATGAAAGTTACTTTTTTCATATTAACCTTGTTCGCTGTCGCGCCGCAATTGTATGCACAAAACAATGCGGCGCAAGACTATGTGTCGTTTTACCAAAAATACATCGGTGCAATAAAGCCAAGTTTCTGCCCGATGTATCCAACGTGTTCGGTCTATGGGCAGTTATGTTTTAAAAACTATCCGTTTCCCAAAGCATTTGGAATGGCGTGCGAAAGAATGCTCCGCTGTTCGCACGATCCTGACAACTACAAGAACAGTTTCAACTACGGCTTTATAGATTTTCCCGACGAAAAATTTATAAGCGACACGTTACGATTCGACGATTTTCCGTTTCCCAAAACCGAAGTGCGCAAAAGGCATCCTATGCGAAACGATACAATATTGTTTATCAACCATTTGATAAACACCGAAAACTTTCAATCGGCATTACTGGAAATAGAGCGGCAGACATTTTATTACGGACTAACCCCAGTGCTTTTTAAACAGAAACTCATCTGTTACGAAGCACTTCGGCAGTTCGGAAAGGCAATTTACGAATATGAAACCCTCAAAGATTCTTTCGTAAAAAACGATGCAGAAGTTCGCCTCCACACTGCAAAAATATACGACTATGCTGGAATTTGCGACTCGGCATTATCGGTGTTGCGCACAACAAACTCGATAGACGACAATAACATACTGTTGAAATTCAACACTTTTACAGCCGTCTTGGAGGCAAAATGCGGAAACTATCAAGCATCGCGACGAGAGTTTGAAAAGACGAGGGGCACATCTTCAAAAACCGACGAGAACATCCGACTTGTTGACGAAATAGAAAATTTGAAATACAAAAAGCCAGGATTAGCGGTGGGATTGTCGATGATTCCAGGCTTGGGCTACATATATTCCAAGCACGCTGGCAGCGGCTTTATATCGTTGATTGTAAACGGATTGCTTGGATATGCTGTCTATACGAGCATAAAAGCCAAAAACTATGGCGTGGCAAGTTTGGTGGGATTTGTTGGTCTTGGTTTTTACACCGGCAACATTCAAGGTGCGGCGGCAAGTGCAAGGCGTTACAATAAAACACTGAAAAAGAAATCATTAGACAAACTCTATGATTACAATCAAATATTTTTTTATTAACTTAAATTTAAATTAATTATGTTTACAAAAATTCTAAATTCATGGCTTACAAAGCCAACCGCAATGCTTTTGGCATTGTCAATCTTCTTGATGTCGTTCACGCCATACGTGCCTTCCACAGGTGTTGAGGGCAACGGCGACGACATCGAAGGCGGTGTAATTCTGAAAGCGGGTACAACAATCCCCTTGCAGACTCTGACACCGCTCAGTAGTGCAACATTGCAGACTGGTCAAACCGTAACTTTCAATGTTGCAAGCGACATCAAAGTAAACGGCAAGGTAGTAATCGAAAGGGGTGCTGCCGCTACTGGTACTGTGGTTTCTGCACAGCACCGCAGGATGATTGGTCTTCCTGGCAAGTTCTCAATCAAACTCAACACAGTTGCCGCTGTGGATGGTACTAATGTCTTTTTGACAAACAGCGACATCAACGCTGAAGGTAAGAGCAAACTCGTAACATCGCTCATCCTCACAGGTGTTCTTTGTTGGCTTTTTGCCTTGATGAAAGGTGAAGACGCTGTAAGCAATTCAGGTATCACTAACGTTGCTGTTGCAACCGACACAGAGATTCAAGTAAACTAACAATACTCACATCATCCAATTCCGAGCCGTATTTATTCGTTTTGTCGAATTTTAAATACGGCTTTTCTATATATGAAAGCCATCTTACCCTTACTATTGCTGATTCTTTCAAAAATAGTGTCGTCACAGGTTGTGGATTTGAACTACACTGTGGATTTCACATTCATAAAATGTGCCGATGTCAATATCAAAGTATTTGATAATAAAGACAATATAAAAATCACGGCAACTGCAAAATCAAGCGGGCTGGCAGATTTTTTTGTAAGTATCGACGAAAAATACGATTGCTACATCGACACATACAACCATTATTTGCCCATAAAGATAGAAAAGGTTTCAAAATCTGGCGATTCCTTGGCACGAATCAATTTAAATTTCGACCACAAGAACAACATTATAACAAATTCAATTTTAGGAGATTACAAAACTCTTCCAAATACATACGATTTTATATCAGGTTTTCTACTCATTGCCGACAGCGTTTTTTTTAAAGGCAACGACGAAAAACAAATAAACATCTTTTTTGACAATTCTCCATGCATCCTACACGCTAAATACTGCGGCATCAAAACAATAGAAAAAATCACTTGCAAAAAGATAGAATTACGAATAACAAAACTTTCAAAAGATAATAAATCAAAAAAATTCATTTCGTTAATCCCACCAAATTCAACACATTGTATTTGGGTGTCAAACACTTACCCTTCATATTTGGTAAGTGCAAAAATCAATCTTGTCGCCGGAAGTTTGAAAGTGGAGTTGAAGAGATAACTGCAAGTTTTATTAAAGGAAAACGATTTACAATCAAGAACCTTTGCCGAAAACTTTACAAATATGCCTCAAACTCTCAACAATATAGAAAATAGCGGCAAGATTGTGCTGACGATAGTTTGACACAACCAAACAGAATGTTAGTCTTCACATCAACAACATCTTCAAAGAAGGTAAATTGAATAAGGATTCAGTTGACAAGGAATCCTTGAAATCATTTGCGTAACACAAAACTTTTTGTTACCTTTGCAGCAAACAAGTTAAAGTTTCTGACCATGGCAAAACGATTCAACACAGCGGTAACCTGCAACCCCGATCTGCACTATATGGTGGACACCACAAACAAGATGAATGTTTTTGAGCGTCTTATCGATGACAAATGCTATTTCACCATCACCCGTGCGCGGCAGTTTGGTAAGACATCGTCGTTGAAATGGATTTATAACAATTTGAACTCCAAATATTTGGTTGTTTCAATTAGTTTTGAGGACACAGAAAACGAAAACTGGGTAAGCAATGAAACTTTCTACCGTTACTTTTGCAACAATTTGGTAAATGCGTTTAAAGAAGACGAACTGACGAAAAACGTTGAAAATGAGAAATTTTGGAACGATGCCATGCAAGTTGACAAACCAAATTTCGATATGTTGTCGAGCAAAATTACCGAATTTTGCAAAAAATCGCCCAAACCGATTGTATTGCTCATCGACGAAGTTGACAAAAGCCTTGACAATCAATTGTTCCTGACCTTTCTTTCGATGCTTCGCAAAAAATATATCGACAGAGACAAACGTGGCTACAATTCCACCTTCTGGTCGGTGGTTCTTGCCAGCGTTTACGACATCAAAAACCTGAAAGTAAAATTGCGACCCGACGAGGAACATCAATACAACTCGCCATGGAACGTGGCAGCCGACTACGACCTCGACATGACTTTCAACCCGCAAGAAATCAGCACTATGCTTGTTGATTACGAGAACGATTACCACATTGGTTTCGACATCAAAGAAATATCAGAGGAGATTTACAAATACACGTCGGGGTATCCTGTTTTGGTGAGTTGGATTTGCAAAGAAATCGACGAAAATTTGGGCAAGGATTGGAGCAAGGACGGCGTGCTGAAGGCCGTCAACAAGATGCTGAAAAACAACGAGGCGCGAATCTTCAAGGATATTATAAAAAATATTGAGGCATACCCCGAACTGAAAAAACTATTGAAGGCTGTTTCATTGGAAAATTTCAAGGTGAGCTATTATGCCGACAATTTCCCGATAGAAATTGCGCGGCAGTTTTCGTATATCAAACCCGATAAAAAATCATACGCACAAATCCACAACTTGATTTTCCAACAGAGAATCAACAATTATTATTACGTCCAGCAATCGCTCAGCACAATTGACAACAACGGTATGCAGAGCGTATATCTCACCAAACAGGGAGACCTCAACATGGAGCTTATAATCAGACGTTTCAACGATCTGATGAAAAAACGCCGCAAATCCTACGATCAGGAAGATGAAAATGGGCGCACCTTTATCGAGCGCGAGGGACGCTTCATGTTCATCTGTTTCCTCAAACCTATCATCAACGGTTCGGGTTTTTATTACTCCGAGCCCGAAAACGACGACGGCAGTCGCATGGACCTTGTTGTTACCTACAACAGCAAAGAATACGTCATAGAACTGAAAATCTGGCATGGAACAGAGTACGAAATCTCCGGACGCGAACAGCTCTCCGGCTACCTCGCCCAGCGCGGACTCTCGGAGGGCTACCTCGTTACATTCTCGTTCTTGAAAAACAAGTCTGAACAGGAAGATCCCAAATGGATACAGTACGATGGCAAGAGGATATACGAGGCTGTGATTGAGTGCAGAAGGGAGTGAGGACTGAAACAAGTAAGGTAGGCTCTATTGTTATCTGTTCATGTAGCAGTCCAATAATCCCAACTAAATTGAGGCGTAAATTGTTGAATAATCATTGCATCCACTATTAGGCAAAAAGATATGAGCATTTTTTTCTTTTTCAAATTTCATTGCGACAAAAAATCCCCACCTGCACTTTGCAAGTAGGGATTACATTATTAGTTTTAGGAAAAACTATTTTTTTGTAAGGGTGAACTCGAAAATAACCTTTCAATTTCACTCCTTCACCCATTCCGCCACTTTGCGCGTCTCGCTCGAAAAACTTACTCCCACTTTGTACAACTTCCTGCCGTCAACGGTGAACGGCAGCGGATAATCCTTGCTGATGATTTGGTCTAACGCCTCTTGTGCGGGCTTGTCAAGTTTAAACTCAAAGACGTAGATATATTGCGGAGTTTTCACAACGGCGTCCATCCTGCCGTCCGAAGTGTTGCGCTCCACCTCGGCGTAAAATCCCAATAGCTTGAAAATCAAATAAA
>CALFIU010000116.1 GCA_937877455.1 uncultured Bacteroidales bacterium | reverse complement strand
ATCTGCTCGTTCATCGCCGGCGAGTACATGATGCTGTTCGATGGCAATCTCCTCGGATTCAGCAACATGACCCACGAGCAACAAAACCGCATTCTTAAGATTGATGAGCAATTCAAGCCATTGGCCGAATCTGGCGTTTTCAAGTATTACCCTGAAAATAAGAAGTTTGTAGTAAAGGATTTTTTGGGTGTAGAAATATTCCGTCCAAATCAATCAGAAATACTATACCGGTATAAAGACAAAACAATCCAAATTGGTAAAGAGATTGAAGCACAATTGCAAAACTTATCCGATTCTAATCCCGATTTCAAATATCAACTGGTTATTGAAGGCAATGTGGCCAATACTTACGACCATAGTTTTTCGCCAGACGATAATCGCGGATACAAATTGAGCTACGAAAGGGCTTTGGCGGTTTATCAGCTATGGCGCAAAAATGGAATAGACTTGCGCCAATACAATACCGAAATTCTGATTTGTGGAAGCGGTTGGAATGGTGTGGATCGCGACCCTATTGAAGAATATAACAAACGGTTTTCAATACAGATAATTCCCAAAATTTCGAGCCCTAAAATTATTGATTATGAGCAAGAATAAGAAAGAATCGTTTTTTTGGACAAGTTATTCCGACTTAATGACAAGTCTTTTCTTCGTTATGCTTGTTCTCTTTATTCTGACGGTAGCTTTGATGCACAACAAACATAAAGCCACAGTAAAACAATTGGAGAAAATTACAATACTAAATAAATCTATTGAGCAAATAGACACCACATATTTTGTATACGATACGGCATTTAAGAGGCATACGCTAAGGAATATTCAAGTTAAATTCGCCAGAGGCAGTTCAGACATAAACGACCTTCCTGCCGCAGATTTGTCAAGACTGGTTGAAGCGGGACGTGCCATACAAAACTTTATGAGAAGTGCCAAAGAAAAAATACCTGATGCCGAGTATTTGCTAATAATTGAAGGTCAGAGTTCTAAAGATAATTACCAAGGAAACGATGAATTGAGTTATCAGCGTGCTTTGGCTTTGGTGAAAATGTGGAAGCAGAAAGGTATAAAATTCAATAATTTACCATGTGAAGTCATTGTTTCTGGTAGCGGTCAAAACAGCAAGTTTCGAGAAAAACCTGACATTGCCTCAAATACAAGAAATCAACGTTTTGTAATTCATATTATACCTAAACCTGGCAATTTTTAGGCTGTGAGAAAGTTCGTTTTTATATTGTGTGTATTGTCGTTAGTGGCTTGTTCACGTGGAGGACGCAGCGAGAGAGGGCAAAGTGGTCGCAGACCTTCGACAACTCAAACAAGACCGCCACGCAGCAAACCAGTAGAAACACAACCCGCAAAAACAAACGAACGTCCTAAAATAGTTGCACAAACTCCGAATAATGGCGAAATGACTGGTGCAGATATTTTTGCAAAATACAATACCGCTGTTTTCACGGTTTTCACACAAGACAATTATTACACACATCAAGGTTCTGGATTTTTCATTTCGTCTGATGGCCTGGCGGTTAGCAATTATCACGTATTCAAAGGGACACACAAAGGAAAGGCACAAATAAAAACATCAGATGGAAAATATATTGATGTTGGTGATGTTGTGGCATATAGTGATGATGATGACATCTTCATTTTTAGGGTGCAGGCTTCAGGGACAACGTTTAACTGCATACCCATATCAAATAAAGGCGTTAGGGTTGGTGAGAAAGCCTACGCAATAGGAAGTCCGTTAGGATTGGAGAATACGTTTTCTTCGGGGGAAATATCACAAATACGCAAAGGCTACATCCAAATTAGCGTCCCGATTGACCACGGAAGCAGCGGTGGAGTGTTGCTCAATGCTTATGGCGAAGCCATTGGCATAACAACCGCTGGCAGAGACGATTCTGGTGCAAATCTCAACTTTGCAGTGGATATTCAAGTATTGAAGAAATATATTGATATTAGATAGGCAACCAGTACAGTCCAAAATAGTTTCCCCTTGTGGTCAGTCCCCCAATCCATGAGGTTTATGTACCCAATTAGTCGAATTTTAGAGGGATAATGTATTTGTCATGGTCGAACACCGATAGGCACAGACTGATTGTGGTGGGTCGGGCGAGCAAGATTTTTGATTTTATGCGAAATTTCCTGCGTGGTTGTGCCTGCCGTCCGAGGCATTCGGGCGTTTTATAACAGTAATTGCGGAATGCTTCTCTGCCGCTTTCTCACTGGCAAGATTACGGAATGTTTTTGTCCGATTTGCCGGCTATCCGGACGAATAGTGTTGCATTATGCGGTTATAAGCGAGTGCTTTATTTGTCTTTGCCATCTCAAAGGCAACTTTGAGTTCGAGTAATACCCCGCTTTTCTTTTTGTTTTGGATAGGAGAGTGTCTTTTCAATAAAATTACATAAATTGCGTCACGAAAATTCTGTTACAATATTTTTGTAACGAAGGATTTGTAATAAAAAACAATTTGAAAATGAACACGTTAGAAAATCCTTTTGTAGTTTCCGGCTATTTCGGAAAGGAATATTTCTGTGATAGAGAGGTGGAAAGTGCTATGATACTCGATGCTTTGCGAAACCAACGGAATGTGGTTTTGTCGGCTCCAAGAAAAATGGGTAAAACCGGCTTGATTCATCAAGTTTTTGAAATGGTAAAAAACGATAAGAATTTGACCACCATTTATTTGGACATCTTCTCGACACAGTGCCTTGCCGATTTTGTGCGTCTTTTTGCCTCTGCCGTGCTTGGAAAACTTGATACAGGTTCGCAAAAAGCCATTTCGCAAATAGGAAAGTTTTTTTCCGGATTGAAACCCACGTTCGGCATTGATACACTGACAGGTTTGCCGCAAGTGTCGGTTACCGTAACCGAGGAGCAGAAGGAAAGTTCGCTGAAAGATGTGTTCGAATATCTTAAACAAAGTCAAAAGGAATGCTATATTGCCATTGACGAGTTTCAGCAGATTGCCACCTACCCCGAAAAAGGCGTGGAGGCCTTGTTGCGTTCCTACATTCAGTTCTTGCCCAACGTGCATTTTATTTTTGCAGGCAGCAAGCAACATCTGTTGCAGGAAATGTTCTGCTCGGCAAAACGACCATTTTATCAAAGTGCGCAAATTGTTTCTATCTTGCAGATTAACAACGAAATATATTATAAATTCGCCCAATCTTTTTTTGAAAAGCGTAATCGAACCTTACCCAAAGAAGTTTTTATGGATTTGTATGAAAAATTTGATGGCTATACGTGGTATCTTCAGATTGTTTTGAATAGGTTATATTCAGTAAATGAAAATATTACAAAAGAAAAAGTTGGTTTGGTGATTTCACAGATTATAATGGAATACACATATTTTTATCAGCAGATGCTCACCACGATTCCTGCGTATTATTCGCACTTATTGCGGGCGATTGCCGAGGAGAATTGCGTGACGGAAATCACCTCGGGCAATTTTATTACGAAATACAGATTGAAAGCCGCAAGCAGCGTCAGAAGCGCGTTGGATAAACTGCTTATCCATGAATTGGTCTATAAAACCGACAATGGCTATATTGTTTATGACCGATTTATGAACGAATGGTTAAAGACAAGATAAAGTACTGACTGTCAATTACTATAAATCCTTCGTAAATTTTAACCCCATCTTTACCCCTCACCACACACACATCTTACCGTGCAAGGGGTTGTGTGGTCAGCCGGGTGGTCAGTGTGTCCTGCAAATTCGTTTTTTGCAAAACCTGCTGTTGAATATCAGTAATTTACCATTCGAAGTGGCTCAAAAATTGGCGAATTTTTTTTTTGAGGGTGAAAGTTGAGGGGGATAGGTTATCCCTATCACCAACCATTATATCAACAGCATTATTACAGATAAGTTGTTTTTCATCAAAGCAGAAGTTTATATTACATTCAATGGACGCTATTTTGTGGCGCAAAAAGTGATGGAGTCAGGAAAATAAAAAAGCGGTTGCCTGATTTTGGCAACCGCTTTCTGTTATAAAATACGATAACAATTTACAATCCGAAAGCCTTTTTTACTGTATCAACGTAATCAAGTTTTTCCCATGTAAACAGTTCAACCTCAACCTCTTTCTTTCCCAAATAAGCCGATTCAAAAACTTTTTTAACAGTTTTTGGCTCGCGTCCCATGTGTCCGTACGATGCTGTTTCCTCGTAAATCGGGTTGCGCAGTTTCAATCTGTCCTCGATAGCCTCGGTCGCCAGCCAAAATGCGGATCTGACGGTCGTAAATCCTTCTGACCTGTTCCATCGATTTGT
>CALFIU010000115.1 GCA_937877455.1 uncultured Bacteroidales bacterium | reverse complement strand
TAACCGTAACGACCGCTCCGTTTTACAACGGAGCGGAGGAAGTAAAAGAAGCGTATATGCGGCTGTATGGTAGATACTTTTTTCAGGATAGTTTACTTCACTTTTTCGCATTTTTCGGATTAATTTAAAAGTGCAATTTTCCGTTTATACCGTGCGGAAATCGTCAAAAAAATGCATATTTCCGCACACTATAAACGGATTTTTTTTATCTTTGCACCCAAACACAATGCGTTATGATTATAGGCAGAGAACAAGAAATCAAGGATTTGCGACGAGCATACGAATCAGAATATTCTGAATTTGTGGCTGTTACGGGCAGACGGAGAATTGGCAAAACATTCCTCGTCAGGGAGGTTTTTGATTATAAATTCACATTCCAACATTCGGGACTCGCCAACCAAAAGACAAGGCAACAATTGAAGGAGTTTCGGTTGTCGCTCCTAAAATGCGGAATGAAAAAATGCCGAGTGCCGCAGGATTGGTACGATGCGTTTTTTTTGTTGTCGGAGTTTTTGGACGGAGCCCCAAAAGGCAAAAAAATAGTCTTCATCGACGAAGTGCCGTGGATGGATGCACCGAGGAGCAACTTCGTTTCGGCGTTGGAACATTTTTGGAACGGGTACGCCTCCGCTCGCAAAGATATATTGCTAATTATTTGCGGCTCGTCAACATCGTGGATTATCAACAACGTCTATAAAAACCACGGCGGACTTCATAATCGTGTTACAGAACGAATTAACCTTCATCCATTTACCCTGCACGAATGTATGCTTTATGCCAAGAGTCGAGGCTTGGTTCTGTCCAAGAGTCAGGTGGCGGAAGGCTATATGATAATGGGCGGAGTGCCTTTCTACTGGGCGCAGTTGCAAAAAGGTCTCAGCCTTGACCAAAACATCGACCGCCTGTTTTTTTCGACCGAGGGCAAATTGCGTTATGAATACCGTGAACTTTATCATTCGCTTTTCAAAAATTCAGAACCTTATATTCAGATTGTCAATGCGTTGGGACAGAAAAAAATCGGAATGAACCGAGACGAAATTATCATTGCAACCGGTCTCGCCGACAACGGAAAAATCGGTGAATATTTGGACGACTTGACGGCGTGTGGTTTTGTAAAACGTTACAACGCCTTTGGAAAACCCAAAAACAATGCAATTTATCAACTCATCGACCAATATACATTGTTCTATTTTAAATTTATTGAAAATCAGAACGTTGGTAGCGACAATTATTGGATGAGTAGCATTGACACCACACAGAGGAAGGTTTGGGAAGGTTTGGCGTTTGAGCAACTTTGTTTTTCTCACATCTCGCAAATCAAACAGAAACTCGGCATCTCGGGCATTGTGTCGTCCGTGTGTTCGTGGCAGACCAAGAATGGTGACGGAGCGCAGATTGATATGTTGATAGACCGCGCCGACGAAGTGATTAACATCTGCGAAATAAAATATTCACGCAAAAAATATGTGATAACAAAGGATGTCATGGACAACATCAATCACAAAATTGAACGTTTTCGCGATGTTACCAAGACTTCTCAACCAATACACTTAACAATGATTACCGCCGCACCCCTCGTTCACAACGAATATTGGAACGACATTCAATCGGAGGTAACATTGGACGAATTATTTTTGTAACAATTAACTTATTATCAATATAATAACAAAAACTTTTCCGTTTATACCGTGCGGAAATCGTCAAAAAAATGTACATTTCCGCACGCTATAAACGAAAATTTGCAAAGACGAAGCGTTCAATATCTAAAATATGCAGATTAATTTTGCAATTAGTTTTCCGCCCAAAATCAACCTCCGCCGTTTGTAAAAATCCTTTACACCAACTGTAAAAAAATTTTACACTTTTACACTTTGCTAAAAAAGAGGTCGCCCTGTTGGTCTTTGGACAAAATGAAAGAATTAGCGGAGGAAGCCGGTATCAAATCGACCACGCCTGAATTGAAAGTATCATGAACGCGGCGACGTAATTTTTGCGGTTAGAGACAAAAAGATACTTGGTATTAGTCTACAATTATACTTCCATTACGGCGTGTACGTAGGTGATGTCAAAGTGATTCATTTCAACGACTCAAATCCCAAATCTACCACTATTTGGTTAAATTTATTGTTGTAATAACTGCTATTATAACAATAAACAATAACTTACCCAAAGGCGTAATATTTTTTTTATTGCCTTCGGGGAAGTTAATTTTTTTTAGTTTTTACTATTTATTTGGTCTTATTTAAAAATTTATCATATTGATTGTAAGCCCAGTGTCGGTGATGTAATCTTGTATAGCCTCTTCAAGATCAAGGTCTTCATTATCATAATACCAATTTACTATCACCTTACCACCATCATCTTCATATTTTTTTAAAATTTTGAATATGTCAAGTAGGCTTTTGGTAGAACTTGTGTTGAAATATGTTAGTTTGCAGTTGAATGTTAATGGAAGCCCTGTTTTGGTATATTCTCTAATCCATGAAATCAATGGTGCGTAAAAAACGTTAGTTTCTTCCAAGAACGATTCTCCTGATATTTCGCAAATTCCGTTTTGGTAATTAAAATCAACTGTTGGCACGAAGTACCCGTCGTGCGAACCGGGGATATGAATATTGTCCATAACTTTTTTTCGTGTTAAGCGTTTATTGTTAGTTTAACTTTTGGGAACTTTTATTTCTAATTCCAAAGTTATAAAATATTTTCCTGTTTCTGTTTTTGCAGATTCGTAGTTTATTTTTGAACCAGCTATTAGCGCACTTTGCACCAAGCCTATGTTTGCTGATTCTGGAACTGGGTTTTCCATGTTCCAAAGTTTTCTTTTAAGCTTGTGTAACTGCTCGTTGTCGGCTTTGTTTATGTCATCACAACGTTGTGTAAGTTTTTCGGCATCGGCTTTTTCTGCTGGATTGCCACTTATTATGCTGTAGCCGTCTATGTTTCGACATATTGACATAAATCCGTAGCCTTCTATTTTGCCATCTTTGGTTGTTTCTTTTTCTACCGAATATAAATTTATGTTTTGTGCCAATTCTATAGCTACCGACAATATTTTTTTCTTGATGAAAAAGTTTTCTTCGAGCAGTTGGTTACAATAGGTTTGAAATAATGCTATTGCACTTTGCCCAAATGGTCCTTTGTACATCATTATATTTTTGCCGTGTTTGCCGTCCATATCGCAATGTACACGCAACAAACTTTCTTCTCCGCCGGTTATTGCCATAGTTTTATGTTTTTTGGTTTTTTTGCATTGCAAATTTAAATTTCTGTTTGGAAAAATCAAATTTTTTTTGATTTTTTTATTTTGCTATACTTTATTTTTTTTTAAACTAATTTTATATTTCTATTTGTTTGTTATATTTCAACTCCAAGTACGCATACATCGTCTATTTGTACAAAATCTTGTTTCCATTGGTAGAAATTTTCTTCTATCTTTTCACGTTGGCGTGCCATAGGAAGTTTTGATGTTTCTACAAGTAGTTTTTTAAACCTCGATAGTTTGAATTTTTCCATGTTTTTACCTCCAAATTGGTCTGAGTACCCATCAGAAAACATATACAATCTATCACCGCGTTGTACTTTAGTATATTTATCTACAAAATCAAGTTCGCGTGTGTGTATTCCTACTGGACATTTTACGGCATCAAATACTTCAAGTTCACTATTCCTTATTAGTAATAATGGATTGTAAGCTCCTGCAAAATTTAGGTCGTTGGTTTCTGTATCCCATACACAAAGCGCCATGTCCATTCCGTCTTTTGTTTCTTCTTTTGCACCTGTTTGTCCAAGATAACTCTTTACAAGGCTACGCATTTGTTCGAGTATTGTTGAGGCTTTGAGTGTGTGCTGCTGTGCTACTACTTGATTTAGAAGTGCAATGCCGAGCATACTCATAAACGCACCAGGTACAGAGTGTCCCGTGCAGTCGCCAGCTGTGAATACAAATTTGTTATCCACTTTGTGTGCCCAATAAAAATCGCCACTTACAATGTCTTTTGGTGCATAGAATATGAAATAATCGTGCATTATGCCACCGTAATTTTGAAAGTTTTTTAATAGTGAACTTTGGATTTTGCCTGCGTAGTTTAAACTATCTGTTATGTCTATGTTTTTTTGTCTAATAATTTCGAGATTCTTGGATATTTCTTGGTTTTGACGTTTTATTTCTTCATTTTGTTGTTTAATGAGTTCGTTTTTTTTCTGCAATATTTTGTTGTTGCGACGTTTGTTTATGTATCCACGTATAAAAATAAGCAGTATTAACGCGCCAATTACGAGCGCCATTGCTATTATTTTTATGGTTTGTTCACGGTTTTTTTTGGCGAGTGTTAGGTTTTCTATTTTAAGAAGGTCTTTTGAACGTTGAAGAGTTAAGTTTTGGTTTTCAAGTTCTTTTTGCTCAGCCAAGGCTTCCATAAGTTCTTTTTGCTGAGTTATATCTTTAATTGTGCTATCTTGTTCTTGTATTTTTTGTAGATGTTCTTCGCTACTATCTTGCAATGCAGCGTTTTCTTGTCTAAATTGTTCGTTTTCGCGTTTAAACTTATCGTTTTCGCTTTGCATATACTCATCAAGATAATTTACAGCCGACTTAAAGTCTTTTTGTTCGTATGCAAGTTCGTATTTTGCTTTATTGATTTTGTCGATAAGTTCGCTCATCTTATGTTTTTTTGCAAGAGTGAGTGCTTCGTTGTAATATTTTTGCGCTTTTCGATAATTTAAAGTTGACTTTTGCTTTTGAAAACAAATTCCAATTTTGTATGCCGCATACGCAAGTTCTCGTCCTTGTTTTTGCTTTTTTCTTATCTCGTATTCTCCTGCATATTCTGCGCCTGCTTTTTTGTAGTTTTTATTTTTTGAATAGTAATCACCAAGTATGTGTAATGCCTCGGCTGCTTTGACGATTGAAGATATAGATTTGGCTGTTTTATAGGCAAGACGTGCGTATTTTTCAGTGCGATTATCGTTGGCAGACAAACAAATATTGCTGAGTTTTATGTATAACCCCAATTTTTCGCTTGGTTTTTTGGTATTTGCAATTTGTTTTTCAAGTTCTGCAATTTCTGGTGGTTCGTTGCCATTTTTTGCCAAAACTATTTGAGGCATGGTTACAAGCAATACTATAACAACTATTGCAATTATGTTGCAAAAATTAATGTTGTTATTTATATTTTTTAATTTGCCTTTGCAAAACATCATGTTCATTTTTAATGTTTTTTTGATGAAAACATTTTTGGCTATTGCAAATATTAAGCCTTTGTTTGTAAAACCATAAAAAAAAATTGTTAAAAATTTTGGTAATAGATTGTAGTTTAAATTTCCATAGAACAAATAGCAATACTCGTAAGTCTAATTGCCATCGAAATATCACGTCATTTTCATTTGAATTGACTTCAATGCGGGCTGACACATAGGCTCACCCCAACGAAATATGGTGACATTAAATATTATGAACAAGATTTGGCGAAAAGGCGGCAAATCCTATTATCCCCAGTCCAAATAGAATGATTTGAATGGGCGAACCTGCATGTCCGCCCATTCAAATCATAACCTTAAATATATTAGCCGTCAATTTTTCTATTTTTAGATAGACAAGTTGGCGGTAATTTTTTATTTTTTTCCCGAAAATAACGATTATCCTTGTCGAAATAAAGCAACATTTATTTTTAATAAAATTTTCATTTTTTTGATAAAAATTCATCTAAAATAAAAAAATAGTTTTTAAATTTAGCAATTAAAAATAAAATAACACCTGCTTATGGAAAACTTAATTATTCCTACTGATGGACTCAAAGAAAAATATGAAGAAGCGTATAATAATGCTAAACAAAATGTAAAACGTCCTAATATTCTTATTCTTGGACAAACAGGAGTTGGTAAAAGTTCGTTGATAAATGTTATTTTTGGAAAAGAGTTGGCAAATGTTTCTGATACAAAACCAGAAACTCACGAGTTTTATATGTATTCCGACCCCGAAATTCTTGTAAATATTATTGATAGTGAAGGTTACGAACTTGGTAATCCTGAACAGTTTAAACAAAATCTCGAAAAATATATTTCGTCAAGATTTGCCAACATTGAAGAACAGATACATATTGCTTGGTATTGCATCAGCATTACTTCGGCAAAGGTGTTGCCATACGATTTGGACAATCTTGATTTCTTGATTTCTAAGAAAATACCTGTTTGTGTTGTTCTTACTCAGTGCGACAATGATACTCCCGACGGAGCTACGGCTAAGGCAATAGAAAAAGACATCAACACTGCTTTTAATGGTAAATTGAAGTGTTTTCAAACCTCTAATGATACAGAATTAAATCAACAACTTGACGTTGATAACCTTATAAATTGGTCGCTACAAAATCTTTGCGACGAAAATCTCCAACTTGGTTTTCTCATTGCACAAAAGGTTGATTTATCCAAAAAAGAAGATGCAATAAATAAACGCATAAAATATTATGCAGGAGTTGCTGCAGGCATTGGGGCAAGTCCGTTGCCAATGTCTGATGCAGTGTTGCTTACTGGTTTGCAAGTAAAAATGACCGCCGATATTTTTTCTGCTTATGGTATAGAAAATAGCCTTAGTAGCGTTGTAAAAAACGTTATTGGAAGTAAGGTGGTTTCGCTTTTGGGAAAGACTTTAGCAGGGAATCTTTTAAAATTTATTCCTGGTGGACAAGCAGTGGGGGCGGTGATAAATGCATCAGTTGCCTCTGGAATTACATATTCGCTCGGATACGCTTTTTCTAAGTTAGCAAAAAATGCAGTAGAGCAATCTTGGGGCGGAAATATGCAAGTTTTTGAACAAATTTTTTCAGAACAAAATATAAATAATCTCGTAGAAGAATATAGAATACAAAATTGTTAATTTAAATTTACAATAACAATTTTTAATTAGACTACTAATTGAAAATTGTTATTTGTGAGATTGGGCAATAAAAAAATGTCGCAACAACTAAATATTATAATGGCTGGGAAATCTGGCGTTGGTAAAAGTTCGTTTCTTAATTATTTGATTGACAACGATTTATTAGCCACGGGAGCAGGTTTGCCGGTAACACAAGAATATTTTGAAGAAGTGGAATATTGTTCGCCCAAAAACGGTGTAAAATTTCTTCTTTATGATACAAAGGGTATTGAACCAACCACTTGTGTTGAATATGAAAATGTGTTGCTAAAAAAAATAGAGCAGTGTGATTCATCTAACGATATTTTTAAGTGGATACACACTGTTTATTATTGCTTTGCCCCTCCGAGAATAGAAAATTTTGAGATTGAATTTATAAAAAAACTTCTCAAAAAAGTATCTGTAACAGTGCTTATTACCAAGTGTGATTTAATTGGTAACGATATATTTCTTAAACTTAAACAACAGATAATAAGTGATTTAGGTTTAGAAGTTCAGGTAATACCTGTTTGTAGCGTTCAATTAGTTACGCGCAAGGGAAAGTCAGAAAGGTTTGGTAGGGAAGAGGTTTTAAAATCAAGTTTTCTTGGACTTTGGAACAAACTCGCTAATTGTGAACCAGCACGTTGTACAAAATCTTTTACAGAGCCTTTCGCTGGTGGTGCAGATTTAGATTACCTTTGCAATTTTCCCGAAACAATGTCGGAAGGTGGTTTGGATACGTTAAAAAAACTTTCAAGTTGTCAAAAAGAATTTAATCCAAAAGAAATTTGGCGTTCAAGTAAAGAAATATGTGCCAATGTTTTTGAATTTTATGCAAAGGTAAATGGTTTTAGACCAAGAAATATGCTCAATGTGGAAACCGAAAAATTTCTTGTTGAGATTAAGAATTTTTACTTTACCCCTTACATAAATAAGGTTAAAGAATCGTATGACGAGATGATGGTGGCTTTTAACGAATGGAATAAAAGCGTTGTTTTTGAGTCGAGAGAACAAAAACGTTATCTTGAAAAGCGAAAAGCCTATTCTCAGTGCGTAAAAAATGCTGCTAAAGAATTTGTGCAGGTGTTGGGAAATTTTACAAAACATTATCGCGCTCAACTTTTGCAATATGGGCAAGATTGTTTGAGGGCTGATGGTTTTGTGGAAAATAGACTTGATAGTTCGGCTAAGATTGACGATTTATCTGCTAATCAAAAGGTATTTTTTAATATGTTGGTGCATCAAGATAATGCTCCAAATAATTTTGATGATTATAAACAATTTATTTTCAATATGTTGGCTCAAGAATTAGACATTCAGGAAAATGATGTTGAAATTATTGAGCAACTAAAAAAGCAAATTTGTTGAATATTTAATTTTTAATTAAAAAGTATGGATACAGAAAAAGTTTACGATAAAATATTGGATTTGGCCAATGAACTTGTAAAGGACAATTCAAAATTTACTCGAACAGATTTAGCTTACGAACTCAAAGATTTGGGAGTGGATGGCGACTCGTCAAAACTCAGTAAACTTGTTTATGATGCTTACAAAAAATTTGCTGACAACAAGGCTATTAGAGAAGCTTTTATTGATAATGATTTTATAAAAGGCATTGTAGAGTCGTTTGAACCGCATGCACTTTTAGAAAGAAATGAAACTCAAACTGTTATTAAGATAGCTGGACACATGCTTGAAAAAGGCAAATCTAATCTTGACAAACTTGAAAACTCAATTGGGGAGGTTACTGCCTTAGAAAAAATAGAAACAGACGCAAGTGTTCTGAGCAAAATTGTTGGTACGGCGCAAATTAAGAAAGTTAAGGTTGAGGCCGCCGCAGTTGTAGATAAGTATTCGATGATGATAGACGATTACGACACTGCAAGAAACGAAATAAAAAGTAATACGGCGGTTTTTGAAGAATTACGTCAGAATATAATGCAAGTTTATCGAAAAAATGCAGCGGCATTGGTAGATGTTTTTGGTGATGGAATAAAAGCTGTTGCCCCAGAAGTGTTTGATTTTGATAAAGTTGAATACCTCGATACTCAAGCAATGTTTAAAAACATAAAACTTGAATACGATACATTGTATTCAAAATGCGGAGTATTGTTCAACGAAATTAAAGATTCTTTTGGCAATAGTGTTAAGGCAGCCATCAACGGTGTAGGAAACAAGGATTCTTTTGGAATTGCAATGGCATCGCTTTCGTTGATAAAGCATTACATGGCAGTAGCCGAACATTCAAACACTCTCGGAGCAGAGTTTGTTCAGCTTAAAAATCATGTTCGTAGAGATGTCTCACAAATTCAAGCCGATTCGGGAAGATTGATGGAGATTTACAAGACGCTCAACGATGTATATATTCCCAAGGCAGAAGCATTTTATAAGTTTAGTCAAGATGTTTTTGGCTACGAAGTTGAAAAAATCTTCGATTCTGTTTATCAGTCGCCACAAGCAAAAGAATTAAAAAATAGTCGCAATGAAATTTTGGAAAAAATAAAGCAGTTGGAACATGAAATTGCCGATGCTCAAAAAAATATTGCTTATTACAAAGAGTACATCGCCGAAAGTGATACAATGATTTCTACGTCAGAAAGCCGTTACAAAGATGCTATGGCACAAAAACCGCAGCCGCCTTCGGGAGTAGGTAATGCTTTGTCGTTTGGTTCGATGAAAAAAAAGTACGACTCTAAACTCTTCGACTGGAAACAAGAGTTTGGTGCTTTTGCCGATAAATACGAGGAACTTTGTGCAGATACCAAACTTGCTCGCGAAGACCTTGATGCACAACAAAATAAACTCTCCGAAGGTAAAAAATCTTTGCAGGAGTTGTCGCAACAATTAAACGATATTTCTAAAAAAATAGCCACTGTAATAAAAGATAATCCTGATGCAAAACGCAGATTGTCGGTACATTTAGAAAATATGGTTAGGTTGTTGCGTGTTGCCAAGGATATTGCGGGTGCTAAGTTAGACCAAAGACTTGTATCAAAAGTTAAAGTGGAATCGGTGAGCGATTTAGCACTTGATGATAAAACAATTAAAAATCTTGATCTTTTTACAGATACGCTTAAGAAAAATCTTAAAGTTGATTCAGAACAATTGGCTAATGCAGCAAACGCAAAAGGAGAAACTCTCTCGCAACAACAAGCCACCGAAATTGCTGCTCGTTTTAACGACGAAATTGGCACTGGTATAAATCTTATCAACCAACTTGGAAAACTCAATAGTCTTAAAAAACAAGATCAAATGTCGCAAGAGTTTTACGACAAACAAATTGAAATTCTTAAAGCTGATTTTCAACGAAATATTGCAGCCATAGATCAAAAAGCTGATGTTGTTAAAGAAATTTTAAGGCAGCTTAATTCGTCAGGTTCGCCAGATGAAACAAGGCGGGCACTATTGCAACTTTCTGATAGTGAATTTCAATTTCTATCGCCGCAAGAATGGGAAGATTTCTTCAATGGCAATAAAACTATAGAAATTTAGACAATCTTTAAAAATGTTTGCAAAATAAAACTATCACTCAAAAAAAGATGAAAAGTTCTCGAAGAAAAGCAGCAGAAGAATCTCTTGGATTTCAAGGAGAAATTGACGATTTGAAAGAAAATCAGTCTGTTGAACGCGAAGCCGAACGTCGTAAGGAGTTTGACGAACGCAAAAACCAACTTGTGAGTTCGCCTATTTACAAAGTGGTTACAAAAATAAGAAAAGTAATGGATGATTTTTTTATCGACCCAATACTAGGATTATTTTTGCCGGGGCTTGGCGATGGTATTACCACTGTTTTATCCATTCCATACGTTTATCAAGCATTGGTAAAGTTAAAATCTGTACCTTTGACATTAGCAATTATTTATAATCTGTTGATGGATTGGCTTTTAGGAATGATTCCATTTTATATCGGAGATATAATTGATGTTTTTCATCGGTCGTTTAAGAAAAATAATAAACTTATTGATGGTTTTATTAATCGCGACCAAAAAGTAATTAGCGAAGTTAATAGAAAATCTGTTTATTTTGGTTTTATGATAATTGTATTTTGCGTGGCAATATTTTTTATGTTTAAACTTGTGGCATGGATATTATCTCAAATGTCGCTAAATACCAATTCGTTATGGAATTTTAGCAACGGAAAATAAACATGTTAAAAAGAAAGGAGATTGCCATAAACAATCTCCTTTTTTATTCTTTAATATAAACGTTTGTCGATGGTTTAAATTCTTGATAATCAATAAATTCGTTGGTTTCTACGCCAATTATTTTTTTGTTTTTTATTACAAATTTTTTTAATGGAGGAATCACTGCTGGAGCTATGTTTTTTGCAGGCAAAAGTATGTCGATGTTGCAATTGTTTTGCGTTAAAAAAATTGTGGTATCAGAAATTGATTTGCTTTCCAAGTCATATTTCATTGAATAGTCTTTAATTTCTAACTTTGAAATTTCGCAATTTTCTACTTTCAAAACACCGTTTTCGTTGGTTTCTAAAAAAGACGGAGCGTTGTTTATTTTTACCAACCAAGGAACGTACAACGTATCGGCATGCCCAATAAGGTGGCATGGAAGAAGTTTTATTTTTATAGTAGAAAAACTGCTATCTGTTTTAGGCGAATATCGTATTTGAGTTTGTTCGCAAAAAAGATAGTTGTCTGTATTTAAAAATATAGTATCGCCCAAAATATTGTAAGTTCCTGTTAACGTGGCTTCTCCAAGCACATCTTGCGAATAACGATAAATAAAACTTCCGTCTTGTTTAAAAACATAAAAAAAACAATTTACTTGATAGTTGCCACAATCTTCTGTTTTATATAGCCCAATTATGTTTTTTTGTGAAAAAACAGAAGATGATATAAGAATAAGTAATAAAATAAACATCAAGTGTTTCATTGTGTAAAAAATTTGGCGAAAAATAAAAAAAATTGCATTATTTTTCCAATAAGAAAATTTATTTTTGCGTTTTAAAAATAAAAAATGTTATGAATAGAATTGCCGTTTTGTTTGTCTTAATGTTGTCCACGTTGCAAGTTGGAGCTCAAGACAAAAAAATATCAAAAATCATCGAGTTTTATAGTGCAGGAAATTTTGATGAGTGCATTGTTGCTGCAAAAAAATATGTTGCAACAGATGCTTCCAAGCCAGAACCTTATTATTACATGGGGTTTTCGTATTTTGAACAGTTCAAAAAAAATGCTGCAAAGGAATATTTGTTAAAAAATGCAGAAAGTTCTGTATTACAGGCTGTTAATAAAGATAAAAAAGGTGAATTTTTAGCTCGTTTTGATAAAGAACTTGGTTGTTTGCACGATACTATAACAAATATTTCAGAACGTTATTATTTGCTCAAAGAAAACAACAAAGCTGGTGAATATGCCCAAATGTTGGCAAAGATTTTTAAGGATACAACCGAAATTTATTCGCGTATTTATCAACCAGAAAAATATGCTGATGAAATATGTTTAGGAAAGAGCCTTGCTGCATATAGCGGACCAATTAATCAAGTTGATTTACAAGGAAATAAAGAAGGCGTTTGGGTAGAAAAATTTGCTAACGGAAGACGAAAATCTCAGATAAATTTTGAGAGAGGAAAACCACGAGGAGATTATTATAAGTTTTACGAAACTGGTGGAGTTAAAGCGCATTTATATATTTTTGATGATAGTCTTTCGTCGGCTGTGCTATATAACGAAGATGGAAATCGTGCGGCGATGGGCTATTATTACAATAGAAAGAAAGATAGTCTTTGGCAGTATTTTGAAAGCGATTCGTTGCTTATTCTTGAAGAAAATTATTCAAAAGGAGTAAAAAATGGTAAGCAAACAACTTTTTACATTTTTGGTTTTCCATGTGAAGAAATAAATTGGAAAAATGGTGTTAAAGATGGAGTTTGGAAACGTTATTATCCTTCTTCAACCGTAGAATTTGAAACTTATTACAAAAATGGTAAGGTTGAAGGAAGTTATTCTAAGTTTGATATTAAGGGTATGCAAATAATTTTTGGTAATTATAAAGACGATTTGCGTGTAGGACAATGGAAATTTTATAACAAAGATACAAAAAAGTATGTTGTTTATAATTTTATAAACGGCAAACCTGAAAATGCAGATGAACTTGATGAGGCAGAAAATAAGTTTTTAGAAGAACAAACCGAACGTGGAAAACTTTTGCCTGATCCTAAGGACTATATTCACGATCCAACAGAATATCCAACTGGTAACAGATAGAATATCAATCTTTTAAATATGAAATATTTAATTTTCTTTATTGCTTTTGTTGTAGTATGTAGTGGTTGTGATTCTGATATTGTTTCAACCGTATCTTCTTCACTTTTTAGTGATGATGAGGAGGGTTGTACATGTTATCTTGATAGCGAACCAAATAGTTACGAGTTGACAGTAAAACTTACTATCAATCAGCAAAATAAACGTGTACCTTTATATATTTTTAATGGTAACATGGAAGACGGTTCGATGATTTGGTCAGACACCGTTGAAACTGCTGTTTATAGAGCGGACCTTGATTTAAATAGGCATTATACTGTTGTGGCTAAGTATCTAAACGACAAAGATACGGTTTTGGTGCCAGTTTATTTTAAATTTGAAAAAAAATCTTACGAATGTGCTGGTCAGGCATGTTGGCAGGTTAAAAACAATGTAATTAATGTTAAACTAAAAGAATAAAAAGTAATTTATTATCATGATTAAAAAAATTTTGTCAGTTGCTATGATTGCAACCGTCATTTTTGCAACTTCTTGTTCGGGAAACGGTTCTAATGAAAAACAACCCACAGAGAAAATCTCAACAGAAACTAACGATGGTCAGCAACCTCAAAATCAAGAACAAACAATTGAAACTCAGCCGGTTGCACCAGAAGCAGAACAAACTCCTGCACAAGAAGAGGTTCAGCCTGTAGATTTAAACAAAAAGTTTATTTGTCCTAATCGTTGCGAATCGTCAGAAACTGCTGGTGTATGTTCTTCTTGCGGAATGGATTACATCGAAAATCTTGACTATACAGAATAATTTTTTATGTCGCAAAACGTTGTCGTATGTGCTAATGGACGTTTTGCGGCATTTTTTTTGTTTTTGTTATGAATGTTATTCATAATGTAAACGTTAAACAAAAATGAAATATAAAAATTTATTAAAAAATTTTGGTTTAGCTGTCATATTATTGACTGTTGGATGTAAAGGTGAACAAAGTTTTATAAAAGTAGAAAATATTAACGATGTTTCGAGTGTAAAGTCAAACGCCGTTTTTTATTCGTTGCCCAAAACTGCTCTTTCTGTTAAAATTAAGGCTATCAATGAGATAGAGGTTCGTGGACCGTATGCTTCGTATTCTCAAAAATACATTGGTACCGATGATATTATAACTGAAAATTCATCTAAATGGGTTCTTGAAAGTGCAGAAATTACAACTTATCCTGTAAAAGATTCTTCACGAACTTTTGTAATAGAAAGCAACAATCCAGCTGTTTACTCGCTTAATTTTTCACCAGAAGGTTTTTTGCAAAGCATTAATACAAAAAGTGATTACAAATTCACTGAAAATAGTAATGGAGTTTTTTCTGCAAATCGTAATGTTGGCGATGAGGATATTAATCGTAATTTTGAGGGATTAAACATCAATCGTTATGAAACTGTTTTTGATACGGTGATGCATGTGGTTAATGCTGATTCTATTTTTACAACTGTGCCTACTTCAAAAAAACTTGTAATTAGGAAAAGTCTTGATGAACAAGCTCAAGAACTTGCCAATCAGATATTTATACTTCGCGACGACCGTAACGCTTTGCTCACTGGCAACAGCGATGGTAATGCTTTACCTTCGGGCGATGCACTTAAATTTATGATTGAAAAACTTGATGAAAAAGAACGCTCGTTGATGTCGATGTTTATTGGAAAAACTATTAAAAAAGAACGTATTTATAATTTTGATTTTATTCCAGAAAACCGAGGACGTTCACAAGCTATACTCTTAAAATTTTCTTCGCAATATGGTGTGCAACCGCAGTCGAGTCTTCGTGGAAATCCTATTATGATTGAAATTGTATCGCTCAACGATAATGCAGCAGAAGTTGTTTATGACGAAAATCAACAGATGTATAGACGAAAAGCCAAGACTTCATCTTCAAAAAATAGTGGTTTTGCATACCTAACGCCAGCCAAAGCCAAGGTTAGGATTTTGCAAAATAATGATGTAATTGCTGAGCAAATTGTCAACCTTTCTCAAATGGGGTTGGTAAGATATATTCCTGCATTTCTTTTTGAAGATAAGGATTTCAAAGCAGAGTTTTATCCACAATCTGGTACGTTAAAAAGCCTTAATTAAAACATTTTTTGGCTGGAGTTTTTGGTAAAAATTAAACCAAAAATTCCAGTTTTTTATGTAGAAATTTTTTTTATTTTACAAAAATTTTGCGAGTATATTTTTTTTCACCGCATAATGCTCGTACAATGTAAATTCCTGTTTTTAAATTATATACTGGAATATCGAAATTTTCTTTTTGTGGCGAAATTTGGTAAACAATTTTTCCATCGGTGGTTATTAATTGGCAGTTGTTAATAATTGTTGGAGATTTTATTGTTATTTTACCATTACTAAAAAATGTAGAAAATTCAGTCAAATCTTTTTGTATTTCGTTGGCAGCGCATATAGGCTCATCACTTTGTCCTGGTTGTAGACAAAAGTTTAGTGTAATTAGAGAATCTTTTATTGTTGTAATTGTAGCAGAATCGGTTTGGTAGCCGTCGGCAACAGCGTAAATTAAAAAAAATTTTCCTTGTGGCAATGGTCTAAAATAAAAGCCCGAATCGCGCGAAAATGTATGAGAATATTCGTTGTCGGCACATCCAATTATAATTGATGCTTCCAATTCTTTTCCGTAAATATCTGTTACTTTGCCTTTTACTCCTTGAAGACATTGAGATGCAAAGTTGATGAGAGATTGTTGATTTTTTTGCCAATAGTTTTCGATTTTTGCAGTGTCTAAAACTTTTTGTCTCGAAAGTTCAATTGTAATTTCTTTGCAACGATGATAAAAATTCATGTAATCTTGCCGTCCGCCAGTTACTTTATACCATTCACTACCAAAAATATAGCCATTTTCACTAACCGTTTTCATATAAGTTGGGTCAATAGTTCGTGCGGTGTCGATGTAGTTTTGACAAATTTCTACAAAAAAATCTTCGTCAGGCAATGGTAGTTCGTAATTATAAAAACTATCCCATGGATAATTAAGCACTTCGTCGCCGCCGTGTAGATTGGCCGACAGAGAAAATCTATGATTTTGTGCAAAATCTATCATTGCTTGTGTTTCGGGTTGAAGGCTTTGTTTAGCTAATGTTTTATCTATGGTTGGAAAATTTCGATTTAAATCTATATTATTAGCGTTGTAACGTGTTGAATTACTGACATTATCATCGCCACCTGCATAAGTTCCGTCGGGATTGGCAAGTGGATTTATGTAAATTTGCGCATTGTTTACAAGATTGTAAATTTGGGTATTGTTGTTATAATTTTTTATAATATAATCTATGAGTTTTAGCATTAACACATATCCACATATTTCGTCGCCGTGCATCGATGAAGAGTAAAAAAACTCAGGTTCAGAGGCTTCGTCAATATCTACGTTATCTGAAATTTTTAATGCTAAAATTTGTCGTCCTTCTACGCTTTGTCCTATGGTTACAAGTTTGCATATATCGGAATTTTGTTTTGCAAAATCTTCCATAATCTGCAAATAAAGTTGGTACGACGGGTATTTAGTGTAGTTTTTTAAATCTTCTTGGTTTTGTGCAACAAAATTATCGGTTGATTTTGATTTGTTTTGTTTCTTAAAATCAAGAGATATTACACTATGTTTTATGTTTAATGATTTAAAATTGTTGTATTCTTCTTGATTGGCAAATGCTACAATGCTGTCTTTATTTATGTGGTCAATAGAAACAAGTTTAGATATTTCAGCAATGGTTTTTAAATCGGGAGTTTGTAATAAAATTTTATAATCTTGCGCATGCCCATAAAAAAACAAAAATAGTAAAGCGGCTATAACGATTATTTTTTTCATTATGTTTTTATTTGCAAATTTAAAATATTGTATCTTTGTGGCGAAATTTTTGCAAAAAAATAATGGGCTTATTAATTTTTTTTCTTCTTGGGTCGTTACTTATTTCGTTTACATGTTCGTTGATGGAATCTGTATTACTTTCAGTAACACCAACTTACGTTAAAATTCATGAAAAAAATTCCACTGGTGGTGTTGCAAAGTTGGTAAAGCTAAAACAGAATGTTGACAAGTCGCTTTCGGCAATTTTATCGCTCAATACCATTGCCAATACAGCAGGCGCAGCAGCCGTTGGAGCACAGGCTGCCAAGGTTTTTGGTCAGCAAGGGGTTGGATTTGTTTCGGCTGGTCTAACTGTGTTAATTTTGATTTTTTCGGAGATAATACCCAAGACCATTGGTACACGTTTTTGGGAAAAACTTGCAGCATTGGTTGGTTGGCTTATCAGCGTTACGCTTTTTATAACTTATCCGCTTGTTGTGTTGACACAATTGCTTACAAGGATTTTTAAAGATAAAAAGTCGTCGCCGACGATTAGTCGTGAAGAGATTTCTGCTTTGGCTACCATTGGAACGGAGGAAGGTATTTTTAAAGAAAAAGAAAATGCTATAATTCAAAACCTTATGAAACTAAAAAATTATCGAGTAAGCGATATTATGACACCACGCGTAGTTGTTGCTGCTGCTGATGAAAACATGTCGCTTGGTGGTTTTCTTAAGTCGAAGAATTATTTACGGTTTTCAAGAATTCCTGTTTTTAGCGAAAGTGATGAAAACATTGTTGGATATGTATTTAGACAGCAAGTGATGGAAAGCCTTGCCGAAGATCACGATTCGTTGAAACTTAGGGACTTGAAACGCGATATAGTAATAGTTCCAAACACAAAACCCGTTTTTTCGCTTTGGGAAGATTTGCTAAAACGTAAAGAACAAATTGCACTTGTTGTTGATGAATACGGAGGTTTGGATGGCATTGTTACAATGGAAGATATAATAGAAAGTTTGCTTGGTTTTGAAATTCTTGACGAAAAAGATACTGTGGCAGATATGCAGCAATTTGCTCGTGAACGTTGGAAACAGCGTCAAACCAAATATAAATATTTGGAAAGTTAGGCTATTGAAACTTTTATATGTCCTAAAATTTTATGCGATAAATTTTTTTGTTTAACTTTGGCAAAAAATAATAAATTATGATAGATAAAGACCAACTTATAAAACAACTTATAGACATCGCTATTGCAGAAGATATTGGCGATGGTGATCATACTTCGCTTTCTACCATTCCAGAAAAAGAGCAAGGTAGGGCAAAACTTATTATTAAGCAAGATGGCATTTTGGCTGGTGTTGACGTTGCACTTAAGGTATTTAATGCTGTTGATCCAAATTTAAAAGTGGATTTGATGCTTAACAACGGTGCCAAAGTTAAAAAAGGAGATATTGCTTTTACGGTTTCGGGTAGGGTTATTTCTATTTTGCAGGCCGAACGACTTGTTCTTAATTTTATGCAACGGCTTAGTGGTGTTGCCACACAGACAAACATTTATGCCCAAAGAATTGCAGATTTGCATACAAAGGTTCTCGACACAAGAAAAACAACGCCGGGTATGCGTCTTCTCGAAAAAGAGGCCGTAAAAATAGGTGGCGGTGTTAACCATCGTATTGGGCTTTTTGATATGATTTTGATTAAAGACAATCATGTGGATTTTGCGGGTGGCATAGAAAACGCTATTAATGCAGCAAAAAAATATTGTGTTGAAAAAGGAAAAAATCTTGACATTGAAATAGAAACAAGAAATCTTGACGAAATAAGAAAAGTTCTTGCCTTGGGTGGTGTAAGACGTATAATGCTGGATAATTTTGATATTCCCACCACCAAACAGGCTGTAGAACTTATTGCTGGTCGTTTTGAAACCGAATCTTCTGGCGGCATTACCTTAGAAAATCTTCGCGACTATGCTCTTACAGGGGTTGATTATATTTCGGTGGGAGCTTTGACTCATCAGATTAAAAGTTTGGATATGAGTTTAAAAGCTTTTTAAAATTGATATAAAAAAATTGTTTGGGAATTTTAGATAGTTTATCGCAAAGTTCTAAAATTCCCAATTTTTTTGTTAAAAAATACCGTGTTTTATTGTCATATCGGTTATTATGAGTTGGTTGCCACGATTTTTGAGAGTATAGTTTAAGTAAAACGATTCACCATCTTCGGTGGTCATTCTCCCCGAAACGTATGTTCGGTTGCTGTTGGACGAAAATTCAAGTGGAGGATTTTTTTTGAAAAATTCTTTCAAAACTTTTACTGCTTGTGATTTTGAATACTTGTTATTATTGTTAAGCAGTGTTAAATCCACATCGTTGCCAAAATAAACACCTATATTTTCGGCTTCACCTTTTAAAATGGCATCGTTAATTTTTGAATATTCGCGTTGACCAAAAGGGAAAAATCCGTATCCCAAAAGTGCCAAAATGCAAACCACTGTTAAAATAATTTTGCTTTTCATGTCTGTTTTCCCGTTTAATTCTTTTTTTAGCAACTAACAATAAACGTTCCAATCATTAAAAATATTAATATAATTATATATTACAATTTGTAATGTTGAAATTAATTTTAAGATTTTGTTTTTTATAACTATTTGAAAAAAAATAACTTGGTATTATGCTATTTTTTCTCAAAAAGCATAATTTTTTTTTACGGACTTAGATGGAAACATTGATTAAAAATATTTGTATTTAACTATATTTTTTATTTACTTTGTCCTATAAAAATATTTTGTGCCATGATAATTCAAAATAATAGATGCAGAGGCGTAATAGGTATTCTTACTGGCGGTGGCGATGTTCCAGGGCTTAATCCTGCCATTAGGAGAATTGCCTCAAGGGCAATAAAAGAAAATTATAAAGTTATTGGTATAAAGCGTGGTTGGGCAGGGCTTGTTGAGATGCAGCGCGACCCTCAAGCCGATAATAAAGATTATTATGAAGAAATTTCTTCTACTGTGCTTGCCAATATGAGTCGTACAGAAGAAGCTTTTTTACATTCGTCGAGAACCAAACCGTCAGAACTTCTTGCTGATGAAGTTCCAGAGCATTTGCGCGACTTGTATCGTGAACCAATAAACGATTTGACTGATGAAGTTAAAAAAAATATTGAATATCTTGGTATAGACTATATTATTCCTGTTGGTGGTGATGACACTTTGAAATACGCCCTTAGGCTTCATCGTGAAGGCGTAAAAATAATTGCCATACCAAAAACTATGGACGGCGATGTTGCTGGTACAGATTATTGTATAGGTTTTAGCACTTGCATAACACGTACTATTGAGATGATAAACACACTTAGTGCATCGGCGGGTAGCCACGAAAGATTTATGATTATAGAGGTATTTGGGCGTTACGCTGGTTTTACGGCTGTTTTGCCAACTCTTGCTGGTGTAGCAAATAGGTGTGTAATACCAGAATATAAGTTTAGTATTGACCAATTGGCCGAGCTTATGGTATCTGACAGAGCTAAAAATCCTGGAAAATATTCTATTGTTGTGGTGTCGGAGGGTGCAATGTTTTATGGTGGTGAACAAGTAGCAAATGATTTTAAACACCAAAAACGTAGTGGCATTGGAGAAAAAATTGCAGAGCAGCTTTATGAAGCCTCTGCTAAATTTAACGGTGGAAAACATATCGATACTATAACACAAAATCTTGGATACCTCGTGCGCAGTGGTTTTCCCGATGCCACCGATTCCATTGTGTCTATTGCATACGCCAATATTGCGTTGGATATGGTATTACAAAAACGTAGTGGTTTGATGACTGTTTTTAGAGATGGATGTTATTCTGTAGCCGATTTAGACGAAGTTTCGCTTTCCAAAAAGGAAGTTGATATAGAGCGTTTTTATGATACAGAATTGCTTTGTCCAAAATGTAATTCGTTTATAGGAAGTCCGCTGATGGTTATGACTGCAACAAAATTTTTACAGAAATAGCATTTAATGGAAAAAAGTAGAAAATTTGTCTTAACAATCTATTATAACATAAAAAAATATGATTAT
>CALFIU010000114.1 GCA_937877455.1 uncultured Bacteroidales bacterium | reverse complement strand
AATTTGACGATACGGGCAACCGCAAACTGATGGACTTCTTTGGCTGTGCCGACAACTACACATTCGAGTATTCAATGGCTGAAGCCATTCAGAATGGGGCTTTATGCCGTTACTATTACTATCCGCACATTGTCCGATTGACAGAAAATGAGATGGCAGAATATATCGAAATCTCAAAAAAGATTGTCAAGATAATGGGCTTTCACGATGATGAAAGTCAGGAACGTTTGAAAATGCTTTTGCTCAAACGCAAACGCATTATTCACAAAGCCGCCAACAAGTTGTCCGCTTTCCAGCAGATTGTTCAGCATCGTATGGAAGAAAAAGGCAGTCTAAAATACACATTGGTTTATGTGCCAGAAGGCAACAAACCCGATAATTTTGAGGCTGATATTTTCGACCATTCCGACACCATTGCTTCCGACCCCGAAACCGAACATCTGATTGACGATTTCACCCGCATCGTCCGTGATTTGGATTCCCATATCATTGTCCGTCAGTTCACTTCTGAATCGACCGACCGTGATGTAATGCTCAAAGGCTTTGCCGATGGCAGCATTGATGTGCTTACCTCAATGAAATGTTTGGACGAAGGTGTTGATGTGCCGCGAAGTGAATTGGCTATTTTCTGCGCCAGCACAGGCAACCCACGCCAATTCATACAACGTCGTGGTCGTGTTTTGCGAACTCACCCCGACAAGCGTTTCGCCGTCATTCACGACCTTATCGTAATACCTGACAATGTATTTGATGAGGAATGTTACTCCTTGGAAAAAAGCCTTGTTGAGAGCGAACTTAAGCGAGTTAGGGATTTTGCATTGTTGTCTGAGAATCTGAATGATACCGACAACGAGCTGCAAGAAGTATTGAATCATTATAATCTATCCATATTTAATTAGTGCAATTATGAGTACCTATCAAACCAACGGCGATAAGATTTTGCAAGCTGTGATTGCTGATGAGCAGCTTATCAATTTCTATGGTTATAATCCCGATGATTTTAGGTCAATATCAGACGCTTTGGATTCTGATATTGCTGTAATTCAAGCCATTGCCCAAATCATTAACCGAAATGAGCAAAAAGCTACCGAAAGAGAAATATACAATGAGGTAAGTAATTTTCTAAAAGCAAATATATGATTATCAAAGAGATAAAAATAAACAACTTCCGCAGTTACTATGGAAGCAATCACCTTTCGTTATCAAAAGGTCTGACTTTGGTAATCGGAGATAATGGTGATGGCAAAACGACCTTGTTTGAGGCGTTGGAATGGCTGTTCGATACAACAGGCGAAAACCGAAAAGATTCTCACATTTCCGAGAAGCGAAAATCAGAGTTTGAAATTGGAGAAAGTGATGAGGTTTCAGTAAGTATCACTTTTGAGCACGATGGAGAGAAAGAGATAGAAAAGAGTTTCACTTTTGAGAGATTATCAGAAGACAACGTTCGCACAAAGGATTACAAATTTGTCGGCTATTTCATTGAAGGTTCGGAACGATATTCCATTGCTGGTGACAGATTGTTGAATATGTGTTTTGAACCTGTCATTCGCAACTATTGTATGTTCAAGGGAGAAGATAAGTTGAACGTATTCGGCAAAGATGATACAGCATTGAAAGTACTTGTCGATACTTTTTCTGGAATCAGAGATTTTGACAGATTGGTTGAGCTGACTTCAAGTTTTGAGCAGAGTTCCGCAAGAGCGGCTAACCGTGAATTGCAAAACGACAAGAAAGTGTCTAATCAGGCAAAAGAGCTGAATGCACAACTGAATGATGTTACAAACGACATTCAGAGCATCAAGACTGAACTCAATCAAAAGAAAATTTCAATCAATGAATTTTCCTCAAAATTGGAATTGCTGGAAAAGAACCAAGAAACATCCGAACGCTACCAAGCCATAAAAGAGCGTATTAAAGGACTGAAAGACAAGCGGGCAAAGTTGGCTGCGTGGTCATCATGCGAGTATAGCACAAATCTTTTGGACGAATATTGGATTCTGCGTTCTTTCCCTGCAATCATAAAAGAGTTTTCGGCAAAAGTTTCTGCTTTGAGTAAAGAAAAACGCCGTCTTGACAAGCAGGAAACAGAACGCCGTGCGAAAGAGGCTGGTGAACGTGAAGCCATTTCAAAAATTCAGAAACTTGCCAATGATGCTGTTCCGTTGCCGTGGAATTTGCCCGATGAGGCGACAATGAAAGAAATGATTGATGATGAAATTTGCAAAGTCTGCGGTCGCCCCGCTCCAAAAGGATCTGAGGCTCACGAGTTTATGTGCAATAAACTTAATGAGTATCTTTCCCATATAGCAGCAGAGGCCAATAAAAACTCAAGTAAAGAAGTTGACGAAAAGCCACTGTTCCCCAATTCATTCATAGATGAGTTGCTCTCTCGCCAAATCAAATTAAGTGGTGATACGGAGCAAGAGATCTCAAGTATTGCTACAACCATTTCAGACCGTTTGGAATTTATTACCAAAAGAAAAGCGGAATTGGCGGAAGTTGAAAAACAGTTGCAAGAGTTGGAAACAGAGCAAAACGATTTGCTGATGCAATCGGGGTTAAGTGCTGAACTGCTTGACAAGAGCATATCCGATTTGAGAGGCTTTTTTGACGCTAAAAGCCGTGCAGAAAGCCGTGTTTCAGAATTGGAAACAACATTGAAATTCAAGGAGAGTGCAAGGGCAGAAATACAAGAAAAGTTGTCGCAACTTGAACCGACAAGTTCGATGACACAGGTTTATCAGCGTGTGCATACTGCTTTTGAAAGAATAACCAAATCCTTTTCAAATGCCAAAGAGCAAAATATCAATAACTTCTTGCAAATGCTTGAAACTGAATCGAACAAGTATTTGCAGAAGTTGAACAAAAACGACTTTTACGGAATAATCCGCATTAGAAAAACCATCAACAATTCAGCACGTATTGAACTTTACAGCGACAATGGTACACGCATTGAAAACCCAAACGGTGCATTGAAGACAACAATGTATATGTCGGTTCTGTTTGCCATTTCACAAATCACAACCTTGAAGCGCGAGCAAGACTATCCGTTGATTTTTGATGCACCAACATCCTCATTTGGTGGTTTCAAGGAAGACACATTCTACAATGTGATAGATACTATTGACAAGCAATGTGTTATCGTTACGAAGGATTTGCTCAATATTGACAAAACAACAGGACAAAAGGCATTGGATTTTGATACCATCAATAAACTTTCTTGCTCTGTTTATCGCATAGAGAAAGTAGAACCTTTCAATGATAAGGATTTGTCAACCATTCAAACAGTTGTTAAACCAATAAGATAACGAATTATGGCAACAGAAAAGATATATGATTTGTGGGCAAGCCGAAATCCACAATGGGAAAAGAGATATGAGGACAGCATCATCAAAAACTTTTGTGATTACGGTCGCGGTGCAACCTCTCTACGCGAAGACAGAGGCAAAGTCTTTGGCGGTGGTTATGAGATTTTCATTGTAGCTTTTTTTATTGGACTTTATTTTAACCAAAAGAGAGTGCTGATTGAAGATACTCAAAAGCGTAAAACTTTTGGTCAGCCCATTCAATACTGGGGCAATTTGGATTCTGTCAAAGGCAGAAAAGCCTACCCGAAACTTCGTGAGTACATTTTCACCGCACTTGTTGCCCGCACTGACATTGATTTCATCGCATTGGAAAAAGGCGAAATGACTCCTCGAAGGGCGGTTGATATGCTGATGCAGACAATGGAGGAATATGCCAATTGGGGGTTCCACTTCATGGAAGACAAACTGACTGATGACCCTAATTGTTTCTACAAGGAAACTGCGTTCTTGGAGGTCTTCCTGAATTTTGACGCTAATACACCAAACGAAGAGGAAGAATTCCCAGAAGAATTATAACAGCCTCCTTTTGCAAATTTTTCCTAATTTTGCCGCCGAGTTTTTGCCGGCAAGATGACGAAGGATTTGTCGTATTATAAGAATGCTTTCTCCCATCTGAGGAGAAACAATGAGAATGGCGGTGCTCCGCACAAGCCTGTTCTGTTGTTGAGTGTCCTTCGATTATACCAAAGTGGAGATTTGCGTGTCTCCGAAATCGCACCTTCGCCGTTGCTGTACCACACGTTCAAGTATCTGTGGGCTAACCTCGTGCCCGCGTCAGCACCGTTTAACCCTACGTTCTATTACCCGTTCTTTCATTTGAGAAGCGAACCGTTTTGGACTCTTGTTCCTCGGCCAGGCAAGCGCATTCCTACAGGAATCACCAGTATTGCACAGCTGAACAATTTTGTTGCTTTTGCAAGCATTGATAGAGAATTGTATGACCTCGCGCTGAATCCTGTCAGTAATACCATTCTCGAAAAAACATTGGTGGAACAATACTTTAACGTATCTTACATTTCTTATACTAAGATTGTCGTGCCTTCGCTCGAGTCCGTTTTAGACAAAACAAAGACAATACCTTGTAAACAGAAAGTCCCGATGGTGGCAATGGAATCAGAAGAGGACAGCTACATGCGAGGGCAAATTTTCAAAGTGGTGATTCCCCAAATCTATGACCACACTTGCGCAATTTCAAGACTGAGGCTAAACTCTTTTGAGAAGAGTGTCAGCATGGTGGATGCCTGTCATATCATCCCCTTCTCCGAAACCCATGACGACACTGTCGGCAATGGCATCGCCCTTTGTCCGAATCTGCACCGAGCTTTCGACCGGGGGCTGATTTCCATTTCCGATGATTATACTGTTATGGTTAACAGCAATTTCGCTGAAGACGCAAGTTCTGTATTTGCCTTGTCACAATTCGAAGGTCACCCCATCAAACTCCCATACAACGAGTCTTTCTATCCCAATAGAGAATGCCTCGCTGCACATCGTGCGCGTTGGGGGTTTAGATAATCCCTAACTGTGGTAGCGTTTCATCTAACGTGCCTATGTTGGGTCTTCGATGAACTTTATCGTCGTGCAGAGGCAGGTCTCGGCAGGCGGCCTGGTCCGGCTCAAATGGCAGCAACCAGCCCGTTCAGTAGTTCTCCCGCAGCCACTCGCCGAAGAAGAAGTCGTCGATGCGG
>CALFIU010000113.1 GCA_937877455.1 uncultured Bacteroidales bacterium | reverse complement strand
GGATAGGTATATGGCTGCCATATTACATAAATTGCAGTTTTAGCGGACAGTAATATTAATAAACATTAAAATTAAACTGAAAATTTTATGAGATGCAATTATTGCGGAATGCAGAACGACGACAACGCCGCCACATGTGCTAACCCAAACTGCGGCAAGCCGTTATCGAAAAATCAAAATCAAGGAGGACAAGTTCAACCCCAACCCTCTGTTGTGCCTCACCGCCCCACCGTCCTCGAACCGGGTGCGTTTGGACAACAACAGCCTTCTCTGCCGAACTTCGTTCAGCTTGACCAACAGGCAAAACCAAGTTATGGACAGCAACCCCAGACCAACTGCCCGAGATGTCAATACCCCTTGCAACCAGACGTAACTGTATGCCCTAACTGCAACAAACCTATTAAGGGAAATGAGCCGACAGCACAGCCAAGTCCCAAACAATCGAGCAACCACCGCCCAACTGTCATCGGTCAGGTAAACGACCAACAAGAAGACTTCTCAATCAGCGGCGGTGTTTCGTTTGGACAGCCAGACCCACTGCAACAACAGCCGAAACAGAAAACCAAACCTCCTTTCGGCGGCACCGTGAATCCGTATATCCAAAAAATGTTGGAAACGGAATTTACGTTGAAACCCATTAAGAAAGAAAACGAAAAACATCAGATTCAAGAACTCACGTTCTCCGGCGACGAAGTGGTTCTCAACCGTGGCAACCTCGAACAAAACAATATGTCGATTACGTCGCGCACCCAGGCCACGGTTACATGTGAAGACGGAAAGTTCTACATTGTTGACGGCAGCGACTTCAAGACCACGTTTGTTCAGGCAAAAAACAAGACTGAATTGCACGACGGCGACATAATCCTTATGGGCGACCGTATGTTTGAGTTTCATTCTTAAAAAAAGTGGCGCAATGGCAGAAGTACCGCAAAAATGCAACCTGTCGGCGGGACAATCCATCGGCAACCGATATATGGTGGACAAACTTTTGGGCGAGGGTTCATTCGGATTAGTCTATAAAGTCCATGACAATTCGGGCAACCCATACGCTTTCAAGTTGTTGAAACTATGGGAGATACCACCAGATGTAAGGCAATCTTTGACGGCAAGGTTCAAGATGGAGTTCGAGACGGGACAAATACCGAGCGATTATCTTGTACATTCGGTTGACTATGGAATGATGCTCGGCAACCCATTCATTGTCATGGAATTTTGCGACGGTGGAGATGTGATGACGTATTCCCAAAATCACAACCTCAACCTGTCAAAATTTGCTTGCCATGTGCTTTATGGACTTAATGCCCTACACAAAGAGGGCAAGGTTCATAGGGATTTGAAACCAGAAAACGTACTGGTGAAACCTGACGGAAAATTTTTGCTTACGGATTTCGGAATCTCCGGCGACAGAAACAAGCATTTGACGGAAGTAAATTTCTTGGGCAAGCCGCTTCAAGTTTTCGGGACGTATGCCTATATGCCGCCAGAGCAGGTGAAACCCGTAAAGCATGCTCCGATAGTACTACCGACAACGGATATTTTTTCATTCGGCGTGATGATTTATCAGCTGCTCACCGGTGCCATGCCCTTCGGAAAACTGGAAACCCAAGGAGACCTTGTGCCATATATCAAAAACGGTCGTAACGGCAACTGGGACAGACAGTTGCTTTTGAACAGCGAAAAAGGGCGGCTTTGGGAAACACTCATCGAGGGTTGTCTTCAACCCGATTACAAAAACCGCATCCAGACCACTACGCAAGTTTTGGATTATGTTCCTGAAAAAGATTTTTCTTTCAGTGAGAACAAACCGCCGGCAATAGAAAAATCTTTCTGCTCGTCAGTCAAAAACGGTCTGAAACTCAAAATAATGCAGGGCGAAGAATACGGTAAAGAATATCTGTTGACCGACTTGAAAAACAGTTACGGACAGATAATCAGGATGGGACGAAAAGACGAAACCGTATTCAACGAAATAGAAATTCAAGAAAAACAAAGCAGTTATGTTTCAAGAATGCATTGCTGTTTTGAGTTTTACACCAACACCGGTGAATGGGTTATCCGAGACGGTCAATGGCGCAACGACTGCAAACGAGCATCACGCACAAGAGAACGTTATCCTTGCGGCTCATGTCCGTCGCCATGCAACGGTATGAAACAATGGTACTGGAAAAACTCCCTGAACGGCACGTACTTAAATTCACAGGAGGTCTCGCAGTACGGAATGATTATCACCCCCGGCGACATAATCTCAATCGGCGACACCAAAATAAGAGTGGAAGGCTATTGAGAATTGAAAGTAGAAAATAAAAAAAATGGCAATATAAAGATGGCAACAAGCAAGACACAACCATACAAGAAACAGACCTTTGCCGGCTCGGTGGCGGCGGGGTTAGGCTCGATTTTCAAGGCGGGCGGCAAAAAATACTACATTTTGGAACACAAAATCACTTCCAAATACCACAAAGCAGGAGAATGGCAGGAAATCATCGTCGACAACATCGAACTCGGACGCTCGAGCAAATGTCAGGTTCAGTATGACGAAAGTTTCAGCACCGTTTCGGCACGCCATGCCGCAATCATCAAGGAGGGCGACAACTGGAAACTCGTGCAACTCTCCAAAACCAATTCAACGCTCCTCAACGGTCAGAAAGTGGACAAAGAATGGTATCTTCAGAATGGCGACGAAATCCAACTCTCCGTCAATGGTCCCAAACTCGGTTTCATAATCCCCACCGGCGCAAAATCCACCGTTGGCACGATTGGTCTAACACGCCGCCTGAGCCTCTTCCGTCAGCAGGCGTTGAGACCGTACAAGACTGCGATAACAGTATTGTCAATCTTACTTGTTCTCTCGGTCGGCGGTCTGTCGGCAAAAATCATAATCGACAATCGGAAGTATGATAAATACAAGGAGGAAATAGTCAAGCAGCAGAAAAAAGCGGAAGAAGAGCGCGAGCAAATTAGGCGTGAAGCAGAAGAGCGCGCAAGGGAGGCAGAGGAAGCGCGTAGAAAAACAGAACAAGAATTGGAGGAAAACAAACGTGAATTAGCCGAAAATGAGAGGAAATTGGACGAAATCCGTCAACAGAGAGAAACCGACCAACAGACAATCGCCAAGTTGAAAAATAGTATCGCCAATCTCCGTAACAAGATGACAACCACTGTCGGCCCCTTGCCCGCCGAACTGAAACAATTTGAAAAAGACATTCTTTTCCTCTATGTTTCAGAAGTCAGAGTCGAGGGCAGGGCTTTGAAAATGAAAGACGGCGACAATCTTACTTGGACTGGGACGGCGTTTCTCTGCGACGACGGTAGGGTTGTTACTGCAAAACACTGTGTCGAGGGCTGGCTTTTTGATGCGGGCGGCACACTCGACATGCTTGACAAAGATAGCCAACAATTGCTTTTGAAATATCTGTTTTACTCCGACAAAGTTTCAATCGAGGCCGATGTCAACCTATACAACGCCCATCAGGAGTTTGTGCTTAAATCTACACAATTCAGAACAGGGAAGACCGACTATAAGACAAGCGACGGATACAGATACGCAGCCTGCACCCATTGGGGCAACGACTGGGCATACGCCGATGTCGGACGAAGAGGCAGCATCCACTGCAACGGCTCAACAGCCCAAAACCTCAAGGCCGGTCAAAAACTTTCCGTCATGGGATTCCCTCACGGAAAAGGTGGCGCAGACCGTTCGCAGCGCGACATGACACCTATGTTCAGCACTTGCACCGTCGCGCATGACAAAGGTTTGCAAAATGGCATCATAGAAGTTTCGGAAAACGGAACTGACCAAGGCAACAGCGGCGGCCCCGTTTTCGCCAATAACAACGGCAAGATTGAAGTTGTCGGATTGGTTTCGTATGTAACTGGCAGCCGTGGAAAAATGGGCGGCATATGTTCGGTAAGTCAATTTTAACAGATAAACCTATGCAAAAGATTATTTTAACATTAATCACCATCATCGTTTTCAACGTCTGCAACGCCCAAAAAATCGAAAATTTCTTGAAGAAATCGCCGTTGCAGACATCTATTGAAAATTCTATAAGACCAGGATTGTTCATTATCCGCCAGAATTTCGTTTTGAGGAAAAACTCAACAGGCGAGTATTTCACTCAAAACGGACGCAACGAGTTCTCATATACATATTCGCTTGCGGTAAAAACCTCAGGCGGATATTACATCAACATCAATGCAGCCGAGCCGTGGAAGAACGACAAAAGTTTCCAAAAACTCAGCAACTCGCAGGACTTTACGCCAGTCATTTCAAGAACATTCGTTTCAAGTCTAAGCGAAAAGGCGGAGTATATCAAAATCGACACGGGAAGCATCAAGCAGGTTGTAAAAAACAAACCTTTATTCTTGAAATCCGATTCGTCGTCCGACAATAGGGCGTTCCTGCCACTCAGCGTAAAGCCGCAAGAATTTTTCACTGTTTGGATAACGATCCCAGACACGATAGACTTGCAGAAAAAGACTTCTGCAAAAATGATTTTCTACACGGCAACCGAAAACGAGATTGCGACTGGAAACGTCTTCGTCCCCGAAAACGACAACAAAATCCTCGGCGGAATCGTAGTGGCGGCAGGTGGCGACAACATCGGTGTTTTGGAATTTCAACTTGCGGGTCTCATTGTCCCTGACGGCGACAAATGGCAAACCGTAATGCTGCCGAAAGCAAAAACAGTTTCGTCGACCAAAGGAGCGGACAGCCCCATAGAATTGACACCGATACAAATGGATAACGACACACCCAAAAACAAGAAAAAGAAAAAATGAAAGACAACATCAATAACGACCGCTGTCTTCAAACAACATTTATGATGGCGGCAAAATCGTTTGTCGGCATGGTCAGGGACAACAACGAAGACAGCCTTCAATGTTCGTCAGACCTCGACAACCCAACCATGCAATGGAAAAGCAACGACCCGTGCGCTCTGTCAAACAGGGGCGCGCTCCTTGTCGTAGCCGACGGAATGGGCGGCATGAACGCCGGAGAAGTGGCGTCTGAAATAGCCGTCGAAACCGTAAAAGATTGCTTTCGTCCCGAAAACATCACCTCTGACGTTTTGAGGACGCGCTACACAATAGAGCGTTTTATGAACAACGTCATCACCGAGGCCGACAACCGCATTAAAGAAACTTCCAAGCAACGTCCCGAAACAAAAGGAATGGGTACAACCATGGTTATGGGCTGGATTAACGGAGAAAAACTTTATGTTTCATGGTGCGGTGATTCGAGGGCATATGTTTTCAATCCCTCAAAAGGACTTAAACGCCTTTCAAAAGACCATTCGCTTGTACAGGAACTTGTGGACAGCGGCAAAATCAGCAAAGAAGACGCTTTCGACTATCCTGACAGCAACGTGATTACCAATTGTCTGTCGGCAGTTGCCCAAAAAGCCGAGCCGTCAGTTCTTGGAATGCCTCACAAATTGGAGCAGGACGACATCATTTTGCTTTGTTCCGATGGGTTGTGCGGTCTGATTAGGGATTCTGAAATTCAAAGTGTCATCGCACAAAACCAAAACGACATGGCAGTTTGTTGCGATGCTTTGATAAAAGCCGCCTGCGACGCCGGAGGACACGACAACGTAACAGTCGCGCTCTGCAAAATGCTCACGGTTAAAGATTCCGAAAACGAACCCGAATCAGAAAACAACGGCAGAAAAACTTGGATTAATTTTGGGGTGGGTGCTGTTTTGGCATTGCTGATTGGCTTGGCAGTCTGGTATTTTTGGCCGTCGAAGCCAAGCGATGAGACAGCCGAATACAACACACAGACAACGGATTCGACGCAAACAAATGATTCTTCGCAAACAAATTGCAGTCAAAATATTAGGGAAACTACGCAACAATTAGAAGTAAAAACCAATAAACCAAAATATGTTTTCAAAGCAGATTTCACAGATAGTGTTACCGCAAAGTTGAAAGCAAACAAAAACTATGTTGATCTGGTAATTATAGCCGTTTTCCCAAAAAGCAACCAACAAACAAAATTTGTCTTCGAAAAGTTTGACACAGACAACCTGATTGATTGCAATTATAAGAATAAAGTTAGTAAATACGAGTACAAAATATTCTTTGACACAAAGCCTTTCAACGACGACACTATCACTGGCAAAATGATAGAAACTAAAAATGGCGACACCATTTCTTTTAACGGTGTTCCAATCACTGAGAGACCGATAATGCAAAATGAAAACGGGGGTAAGGAAGGCAAATCCGGATTAAGGCCAGAAAGACAAAAAGGAAGCGGTGCAGAAACAGATACATCTTCGGAAGAGTCAAGTGAAAATGGTGAGATAACAAGAGGTTCCGTTCTTGAAATTTTTTAATTAACAGACAATAACCATGATAACGATAACCATAGGTCGCAACGACCAAAACTCAATGCAAATTTCCGAAGATTTCAGGCGGGTGTCGCGAAATCACGGGAAAATAGACGCATGGGAAACTGGAGAGATGAAATTCACCGATTTTTCCACATACGGCACCACAATCAACGGCACATTTGTACAAAATGACACCGTCGACATCAAAATCGGCGACGAAATAATCCTCGGCGGCGAGTGTACCCTCAACTGGGGAATCATCGAAAAATTCTTACCTCAGATACAAAATCCGAAAGGCGGCAAGGAAACCGTTGTTTTTTACGGCGGCGACGAACCTAAGAACGACGACAACGACGCCCAAAACGGCAGGGAAACGGTATTCGACAACACTAAAAAAGGCGGCAAAGAAACCGTAATAAAAGGCGGCAAAGGCAAAAAAACTAAATTGTACCATACAACTGGCGACGTTGTGGAACATAAAGAAACTGCATCGAGCAACACAAGTTCGGAATCAATCCGCAGCAGAAGCGGCTATTGGTCACACAAAGAAGTCAACAGTTTCCTGAAAAAATGGAACTGGGGAGCGTTTTTCCTGAGTTTTGTCTGGGGCTGTTTTCACAAAATATATTGGCCGCTCTACATTTTGGCAGCCAACTTGGTGGTGTCAGTCCTGCCGTTTCTGATGAAAGGCGAAGACCTGATACTTGCCGTCGCCATCATCACTTGGATAGTGCATTTGGCAGTTTTTGTGGCATCGGTCTACCTCGGTATCAACGGTAGCGAGATGGCATGGAAACTCTATGTCTGCAACAAAGACTTGGGCGAGTTCAAGAAAAAAGAAAAACGCTGGGCAACAGCAGGTTTCATCACTTTCTGTGTTGGAATGTCAGCGGTAATTGTCGCAGTGATATTGTTAATCGACAAAATATAAAAATATAAAAAGATGGAAAAAATCAGAATAGGTCGTGATGACAGCAATGACATCGTAATAGACGAAAGCAACAATCATGTATCTAATTTTCATGCTGTTATAATAAAAGAAGACGATGGCACCTACACATACGAAGACCGTAGCACCAACGGTAGCAAAATCAACGGTCAAATAGTTCATAAACAAACCATAAAAATAGAACCTGGCGACGAAATCATCCTTGCAGGACAATATCATTTACTATGGAACGAAATAGACAATCCCAACTGCAACAAAAAAACTGTAATACACGTTGGTGGAGATAGCAATGCCAACAACAATGGCAACACAAGCGACCAATCCGAAAACGTCCAAATCACCAACCCATCGAAAGACATGGTTTGGGACAACCGTTATCGCCTTGTAAGAAAACTTGGCAATGGAGCCACAGCACAAGTTTGGGAGGCATTGGACACGAAGGCGGGAAACATTCAAGTAGCATTGAAGATATTCACCGCTTTCGGAAGCATAGGCACAAGAGGAATACAAATTTTTGAGAAAGAATTTGTTTCCGTCCATGGCATGATACAAACCAACCTTTTGATTCCCAATAATTACGACACATTCGGAAATATTCCATACCTTGTGTCAAAATATTGTCAAAAAGGCTCTGCCTTCGATCAAATCGGAAGATTGGACGAAGATGGGCTTATAAGGTTTATGAGAGACACCGCGCAAGGTCTTGACTATCTGCACACTCACGACATCGTGCATCAAGACATCAAACCCGAAAACATCTTGATTGACGATGACGACAACTACGTATTAACAGACTTCGGAATTTCCAACCAGTCTAACGAAAAGAATATGAACGGCACCCCCGCCTACATGGGACCAGAGCGTTATAGCAGCAATGTTTCAACTCCAGAATCAGACATTTGGTCATACGGAGCCACTGTCTTTGAAATGATTACCGGCGACGTGCCATTCGGAGACAACGGTGGGATGGTTCAAGCATCAGGTGAAAAAATACCCGACTTCCCTGAAGATTTTAAGAACGTAAAAATCAAGAATTTGGTAACTCGCTGTCTTGATGCCGACCCTCAGAAACGCCCGACAGCCGGAGAAATTATAGCAGAGCTCGAAGACAATGACAATCGTAAAAAAATGTGGATTGTAGCCGCCGCAGTAGCCGCATTTATTGCCGTAGTATCGATAGTTGCTGTCAATCATTTTAGACTAAAAACCGTGTACTACAAGGACTACGCCGAATATTGGGGAGTGCCGAAAGGCATTCACGAACTCAGCGGCAATGAACGAAAACATAAAGAATTATGTTATAAATTTGAAATTAAGCGCGGAAAAGTTATTTCAATATCATTAGTCAACCATAAAAACATAATTGTTCGCCACAACGACAGCGAGACAATAAACAACCGTTTCTCCCACGCCGAATACAAATACACTGACAACGGCAAACTCGACCTCGTGGAAATATTTGATGAGCAGGGCAAAATGCTCTATAAACTCGACTACGACGAAAACATGAAAACCGCCACCTACCGTCAGTGCGACGAATTGGGAACGGAAATGTTTTTGCCAGCCAACACCACAAGCACTGATTTTGTAAAGCAAAACACTTGGGGTGATGAGTCCAGCAACATACAACGCCTTACACTCGAATTTGACAAAGACGGTTTGTTGACAAAAAAAATGTACCTTGCACCGGGCAACAAACCCGCCCACGATGCCAACAATATTTACGGTATTGCTTACCAATACGATGAAAAAGGACGTCAGATTGAAGTAACTTTCCTCGGCAAAAATAATCAGATAACAACAAACGACAACGGACTTGCAATCAAACAATTCGCATACGACGAAAACGACAATCTTATAGAATACCGCTATCTCAATCCCGAAAAAAAGGCGGCAAGGGACGACAACGGCGCAATCGTTTTGAAATGTGGCTTCGACGAATATGGCAACCGTACATACGAGCAGTATTTTACACTCGAAGGCGAGCCATCGATGCGCACGGATATGAACGTCCACAAATTGGAGTACACACACGACCCACAGACGGGACTCACAATCGAAAGACTTGCATACGGCACTGACTTAAAGCCTGTATGCACATCGCAAGGCTGGGTAAAAACTACCGTAACATATGACGAAAACGGTTTTTGCATAGAAGTAAAATTTTTTGACGAAAACGATACCCCTGTAGTCTATTCGTCCGATGAGGAAGATGCCATCAATTTTCATAGACGGTCAATTATAAACACCCCTACTGGTCTGGCAAAAGAATATTGCAGTTATGATTCTTACGGAAATCCAGCACTCGACCCCGACGGCGTCTTTAAAGCCATTATTGAATACGACACTGTGGGCAACGAAGTCAGACGGCAATTTTTGGATGCAAACGGCAACTTTGTAAAAGTGGACGGCGACGAGTGTCAGTATGAACTCGTCTATGACGAGAAGAACAACCTCATAAAGGTAATATACGAAGATGCCGACGGCAAATTTGCCAACACAAAGAAAGGATTAGCCATACAAGCCATAGAAAGAGACAATTACGGCAGACAAACAAAGCTTTCTTTCTACGACAAAACCGAAAATCTCGCCGAAATAGACGGATGGGCATACCGCACTTTTGAATATGACGACTTCGGAAACCTCAAAGTGGTAAAATGGTATAAGGCTGACGGCAGACTATGTGAAACATATTCCGCCATAAAAACAATGGAATATGACCCCAACACAAACTTTTGGGTTAAGACGACATGGGCCGACGAAACCGGAGCCATAACATCTGAAGATTACTACGAACACGACAACATCGGAAAAATAATCAAAAAGTACACCCTCGACCAAAACAAACAACTTGACGGCGTTGTAGTCAACTACAAGTACGACACCCAAAACCGCGAGACCGTCCGTTACGCCACCGACCTTAGCGGCAACAGAATCAACTTCAAAGATGCCACACATTGCGAAGTCAGAAGCGAAAAATACGACCAGTTCAACCACTGTTGCGTAACATCATATTGGGACGTAAACGGCAACCCGACAACATATAAGCCCGGTGTCCACAAATATGAACAAGAGTTCGACCACCGAGGAAAGGTTATCCACGAAATATCATACGGCATCGACGGCAATCCAGCAAAAATAGACGACGTTGAGGGTAAATGTGTCTATGATGCACGCGGCAATATGACGGAACTTTCGGTTTATGACGGCTATGGAAAACCGAGCATAGGCTCCGACGGTTTCCACAAAGCAATAATGACATACGATACCAAAAACCGCGAACTCACACGTTCATACTACGACACTGGCAATCAGCCGATTGTTTCCAAAGAGTTTGACTTCCATCAACGCAAGTACACTTACGACGACAATGGCAACATCCTCACCGAGGAATACTATGATGACAAGTCAAACCCGATGATACCTTCTGACAAAGGCTTCTTCAAAAAGCAAAACACATACGACGACAAAGGGCACATAACGAAGCAGGAATGGTTCGGCACTTCCGACAAGGAGATAACCCTGAGGTATGCAAAAATAACATCCAAATACGACAACAACGGCAACATAATCGTTGTAGAAAAATATTCAACCAAGCAATGCGAAGAGGTTTACAAATATACCTACAACGACAAAAACCAAAAAACCGAAGAATATCAGTATGACGGCAGCAACAACTTGTATTGGAAAATCTTATACAACGAATTTGAAGAAATAGCGGAACGTTATCAATATGAAGGCAAATCAAAATACACCTACAAATATGTAATTATATATGCAAAAGATAAATCAACACCCACACGCGAAGATGTTTACGAACCGTCGGGCAAAAAAATCGCTTTCCGTAATTATATGAACGGTTGGGGAGAATATCAAATAATACAACAAAAAACATCTTCCAATTCTTGGATTTCTGTTTTCAGAAATACAAAATGGCCATACAAATGGAATAGTGCCTACACCCTTACAAAATGTAACATTTCGGGAAACAATGTAACAATTTGGGTAAAAGCCGTCAATATGTCTAAATACGACACAGACAAAGAGGCAGGCATTAAAAGTGAAGTATCGAGCATAAGATCAACGCTAAACTCGATAGGTGGTGGCAAACCGTCCAATTGTACACTAAGATTATATGTAATTGACAAGGCAAACAGAGATTGGTTCTCACTATAAAATTAAAAATTATGAAGAAATTTCTAACACTTTTTGCCGCCTTGCTGATTTGTTCAGCGGCGGCATTTGCCCAAGACGACGATATGTCCGCACAAGCAAAAAATGCACGTTCCAATATGCAGAAATTCCTTCAAGAGGAGGGTTTTTCGCCGTACATCGACGACGAGGACGGCGCATTGTGCTTCAAAAAAGAGGGCTTGTTGTACTACATATACTTCTCTGGCACATCACCAGTGATGGCGGAATTCCACAGGGGCGGATTCAGTTATGAAAACGAGAACATGACAGACCTCCTGACCGCCGCCAACCAAGTCAACATAAAAAAATACATAAAATGCTACGTAACTCAGAAAAAATATATTGGTTTTAGCATAGAATCTTATTTTAACTCCATTGAGGACTATAAATATACATTTTACAAGAATATCGGAATTTTAGATGATGGAAAAGACTACTTCAAAGAAGTTTTCAATGGCAGCAATAATAACAGTGAATCTTCCTCCAAACCATTTGAGGTGACATCGATATTTATTGGCAACACAAATTATGACGGAAATGTTATTACCGATTATGGAAAAAACATTTATTCGTCATCAACACAATATCTTAAACCCAAATTGTATATTGATACCTACAAAGAGGGATCATACGATATTTATGTAAAGTTTTACAGTCCAAATGGACTATCCACTGGCAATACATCTCCTAACGGTTACTCCTACAAAACAACATTGACATTAACCAAAAACAATAGAGAATACTTTTTGTCCGGTTGGGGAAGTTCTTCCTCTGGACAATGGCAAGCAGGTAATTATCGCATAGAAATATACTATAAAGACAAACTAATTTCCACAAAATATTTTAATGTATTGTAATATGGAGATAGAAGGTAATGGAAAGAAAACTGTAATTGCCGATTTTAGTAAAACGGTTAAAAATTATGAGAATAGCGAAAATGGTAAGGAAACTGTTTTAAGCGATTTGAATGGCACTATAAAAAAATACAATGACGACGAACCCGAAACCATAGCTATTGTCCAGCCCTACGAAAATATGCTTTGGGACAACCGCTATTTGCTTGAAAAACGCCTCGGTAACGGTGCAACAGCTCAAGTTTGGAAAGCGTTAGACACCAAGGCAGACAACATCGAAGTTGCAATAAAAATATTCTCAGCGTTTGAAATGGCTGGTGTTCAAGGACAACAACTTTTTGTAAAGGAGTTTACAAGCGTACATAAACTCAAACACCCGAATCTCCTAACGCCATCTGGCTACGACATCTGTCAAAATGTGCCATACCTTATTTCTAACTATTGCGAAAAAGGTTCGGCAACATCGTTGGTTGGAAAAATCAGTATTGAGGAAATCGTCAAATTTTTGAAAGGGGCAGCCGAAGGTTTAAATGTTTTGCATAAGCATAATATTGTGCATCAAGACATTAAACCTGACAATGTGTTAATTGACAATGACGATAACTATATACTTACAGATTTTGGTATAACTGGTCAGGCAAACAAAGAAATAAGAGGCGGCACGCCAGCATACATGGCTCCTGAATTTTTTTCATCAAAACGGCGCGTTGCAACTTTCGAAACCGACATTTGGGCACTGGGAGCAACCATTTTTGAACTCGTAACAGGAGATGTCCCATTCGGCAACGACGGCGGCACTGCACAGGCAAAAGGCGCAAAAACACCTGTTCTTCCAAAAAATTTCAAACATAAAACCGTGCGCAGCATTGTATATAGATGTTTAGATGCCAACCCTCAAAAAAGACCATCTGCCGAAGAAATATTAACTGAACTACACAATTTGGAGGATAAAAGAAGACTTCTTTGGCTCATTCCTGCCATTGCAGCAGGAGTGGCAACGATTGTAATAGGTGTCTATTATCTGTTTTTCTACAAAGACCCAGATTTAAAACTTGCAGAACGAAAATTGTCTAAATATAAGCAACTTATAGAAGATTGCAGAACCCTCTCCGCCGACACTTTGGATAATGGCAGAACGGAAAACTTGCTCAACGCCAAACTCAAACTCAAGGAGATAAAGGATTTGGAAGAAAGGTTTTCAAAATTTTTACCAAACGATTACAACAAATATTCTGAATTTGAAAATTTGGACATGGTTTTCAAAAACGAGAGCCTAAAAAACGCACAACGTGCCATCAGACAGAACGACAGAGCATTAATAAAACCATTTTTGCAGATTGCCAACGATTTCTACCATTCCAATGGTATAGAGAAAGCAATTCAACTTACGGAAAATGGTTCATCCTCCGACATGGAAATAAAAAATGCGATTGAACAAGGAATCAACGAATTAAAATAAAAGAACTATGAAAAATATAACATTTATATTGCTTTTGATTTTGGTTGTCTCATCATGCGGCAACGACAATCAAAGTTACATAGAGGAACTTGAGAAAAAAATCGAAGAATACGAGGAGAGAGAAGTTTCTAACAACAAAATCAAAACAGAATTTTGTGCACAACTTGAAACTTTCGGCAACATTCAAGATAGTCTCCGTCTGTACGAAATGCAGATTGACAGCCTTAAACATGAAATCAAATCCAAGCGCAGGGCATCAAAAGAAGACAACGCGGCATTGGTGGCGATGTTGGCGCAGATTGACAGTTTTCTTGCTAAAAACAAAGAACTTGCCGAAACTCTCAACGCAAAAGATTTCAAAGGCAAAGACGAGAAACAAATAATCAATCTTCTGCTAAAAAGCATTGACGACAAGCAGAAACAGATAGCGATGATGAAAAACGAAATAGAAAACCTCAACAAGGAGGTAGCCGGGCTTAAAGTCGCCAACCGCAACCTAACGTCCGATTTGAACAAGAGTATGAGCGCGTTGGAAGACCGCGACAGGACTATCGAGGAACAGAGCCGCCAGATTTCAACGGCCAAAAACCTCACTCTCTCCAATCTTAACATAAAACTTCCTCAGGGTACTTTCCGCAACGACAAGAAAGCGAAAAATATTGACAATATAAATTTCTGTTTTGCAATCAATTACAACGAACTTGCCGATGCTCAGACTGTTACTATTTATGTCCGCGTTACTGATGCAAGCGGACAACTTTTAGGGGCATCTTCCAGCAACCTTTTTGACACGGACGAAGGTAGAATTAGCTACACAATAAAAAAGAGTGTCAATTATACTGGCAAAACTGTCAATGATTGCATAACATGGAATCTTGACAAAAAAACATTGAAGTCAGGCAACTACATTGCAACATATTATATCAATTCTCACAAGGCAGACGAAAAGTCATTTTCAATAAAATAAATGAGCATATAAAACCATATCAAATATACACCTATTTTTACAAAAATACTACTATGGGAGTTCTAAAAATTGCTTTTTCTTTGTTGCATTTCAATGTCAAAATCCTCATTTTCAATTAGTAAACTCTGTTATTTTTGATTTCGTGCGTTTCGAAAAATCTAATTTTTAGAAGCGCCCTTTATCCATTTTTTGTCAAAATAAAACCAATTACTACATTTGCATCAAAAAATTAATTGTAAAAAAAGAAGAAAATGACTAAGGCTTTGTTTCTGTTATTAATGGCCATAAGTTTTTCGTGTAAAGCCCAACTTCTTGATGCAGAGCAACTCAAAAAGACAAAAATATTTTACTCTCTAAGCACTGCATTAGAACAGCCAGAAAACGTTTATATACTCGATTTGCTTAACGCCGAACTCGACACTTTGCCAAAAGATATTGCTAAACTCAAAAAACTTCAAATACTTTATCTTTACGACAACAATCTAACAACATTACCCAAAGAGATTGGAGAACTTAATAATCTTCAAGAACTTTATTTGGATAGAAACAAAATTAAAAATTTACCCATCGAAATAGGAAAACTTAAAAATCTAAAGATTTTAACCGCATCGCATAACCAAATAAATCAATTACCCGAAGAAATTAGTAACCTTAAAAACCTAATACAACTTAATTTTTCAAACAACATACTCACTTCACTGCCCGAAAATTTTGGTTTACTAACAAACATAAAATCAGCAGATTTTTGCAACAACTACATACTTGAATTACCACAAAGCATAGGAGAATGCACTAATCTCGAAGAGTTGAAATTATCTTCAAACCAGCTCACTTGTGTGCCAACTACATTCTCAAACCTACAAAATTTAAAAATTTTACACATTGACGAAAACAAATTTATGTTTATTTCACCAGAAATTTGCATGTTGAAAAAACTTCAAAAATTTTCTGCATATAGCAACTCATTAGTTATGTTGCCCAAGGAATTTGGAAACTTGAAAAACATAGAAGAAATAATTTTGCAAGGCAACGCGCTTTCTGCCATACCAAAGGAGTTTTCTAAACTAAAACGACTAAAATATCTCGACCTGACAGCCACCAAAATAAAAAAAGAAAAATTCAAATCAATACAAAAATTGATACCATGGGCAGTAATAGTTTTTCCATTCTAAACAACTCACAAAACAAACAACTATGCATTTTTGATTTCGACGGCACATTGGCAGATACCTTTGTGTCTGGCGCAAAACTAATAAATTCGTACGCCATAAAATTTGGTTACAAGCAAATTGATTTTTCTAACACCAAAAATCTCTCCGCACGCCAACTCATAAAACTATCGAAAGTAAAGTTTTGGGAAATACCAAGGCTTGTAAAATTTTTTCGCAAAAAATCGGAAGAAACAGCCGCTGAAATCAATCTTTTTAGCAACATTATTGAAATACTTCACTGCCTTAAAAAAAACGGTTTTGACCTTGCTATTGCATCAACCAACAGCCAAAAAACCATTGATACAGTACTGAAAAAATACAACATCGAAAATATGTTCACTTTTTTGCGCACCGACATTCCATTGTTTGGCAAAAAAAGAGCATTAACTCGTATTCGCCGTTATAACTCTAAGATTTACAACAAGTTAATATACATTGGCGATGAAATTCGCGACATAGAAGCATGCCGAAAAGCCAATATAGATATAATTTCGGTTTCATGGGGGTTTAACAGCTTAGAAAGTTTGCAACAACACACAAAAAAAGTAGTTTCAACACCCCAAGAACTCCTTGAAACGCTGATGCAACAATGTAGCTAACAATTTTTTCTACTATATCTGTTCAACAACAAAGTATAATTTTTTCTCATTATCTTGGAGATATTTAAGCAGTTGCAACGCCATAAAATCGTTTTGTTCTTTTTTTTTCTTGTCGAAACATATCGGCAATGAGTTAATTTTTTCGTTTTGTCCACCACTAAACACAAATTTAGGACATTGCGACACTGGTTTCCCATTTTCATCGGTTATCATTAGCCGAAAAAACTTATCATTATCAGCATTAGAAATTTGTAATTTTTTTATGGTAAGGCATTTATCAGTAGTGCCTATTAAAAATATATCAATTTGAGGGGTAATTATATCAACAGATTGTTCAACCTTGGTTTTCAAAGGCTTTAAAACAAGAAATGGCGATTTTTCTTTAAGTTCTAAAACATGAAAAAAGTTACTTGAATATTCGTTTTTCAATTCATTCATTCCAAGAAATCCTGCAACAAACCAATATATACACAATACTCCAACAAAAACAAAATACAAAATTTTAAAAATTTTAAACCTACTTAGCATTTTGTTTTTTTTGTTTACAACCTCATCTTTCTGACTATCAAATTTTTCTAAATATTGTTTAACATCGGGGTAATTGCTATACTCAGTCAACTGTGATTTTAAAGAATTTATTTTTTTTACAACCCCACTATCACTATTACATTCTTTGTTTTTTCTAAACAAAAGTACAATACCAAAAATCAAAAACACGGGACCAACTAAAACCGCCATTATTGCCCCACGTTCATTTAATTTATAAAAAACTCCATAAAAAAACACCAAAATTGGTATCGTTATAAGCAACAATGGGAAAAAATCTCTAATTAAAGTTCCATAATTCTGCGGATACTGATTTTTGTATTGCGACAAAAGCATTTCTAAATTTGTGCTTACACGTTGAAAATATGACTTGTTGTTTTCCATAATACTTGGCTGTTAAAAAATAGTGAAATAACATGCACTGTCGGCTAAATCCTTTATACGTTGATAGTTAGTAATCGAATCACGAGTTACAAAATCGGCATAATAAGTACCCCTACCCTTTTCTAAAAAAGAGTAAATGTTGTCTTGGCAATCTTTATAATAATCAACAGTAGATATTGCAGGATGACAAAATCTACCCACCACATTAAAATCCTTGTCCCAAAAGATAATCCGCAAAAAAACAGTATCCGTGTTGGTAATTTTACGACCTGTAGATTGTAGTTTTACATTAGCCAATCTTAAACGATAAGTTGGATTTTCACCATAAGTATAACCAATAAAAGTACTGAAATTTAACACATCAACACTCAATTCTCCATCGGAAGCGACAGTAAAATATGGCGAATAATTGTCATCAACACTTTCATACGGGTTTGGTTTTATAGATGCCCTTAAATTAGCAACTTGATAAAATTCTTTATAATCAATACGATTTATTTCATAATTGGTTTTATCTGAAGGAGCCAACATAGGCAACAAAATAATTAACACAACAAATCCAATGATACATAAGGTGAGTATTCGCCGTTTTTTTGCGCGATTCTTTTTTATAATTTCGATTTCTGCGTCAAAACTATCCAAAAGTTGCCTTGCCTCAGCATTGTCGCCATACAGAGTGGAAACTTGACGTAAATACATTTCATGTTGGTGTAATGCGTTATAAAACCTATCATCAGCAATTTTGACAGGTGAATTATTATCAATTGGCTTTTTTAACTGCAAAAAGGATAAAAACAATAAGCCCAACGACACCAAAAAGAAAAATCCTGCCCATGTGCCAATTCCCATAAAAGAAAAACCAACTATCAAAAAAAGTGCCGCCAATACCAAAAGAACAAGTGCCTTTCGATATATCAACACATCAACAAATGTTGGATGAGGCGCATTTTTAAGTTCTGTAAGGCTTGTATTAATGTTGTTAAGCAAGTTTTTTATGTTAAGTGCCGAATCGGTCTGTTCGTGCAAAATATGCCCACACGATAAACAAATGTTGCTAATCAACGGGAAAGGAGCACCACAATCGGGACAAGTTTTAAGATTTTTCTGTTGCTCTGCAGTGTTAAAATTTTCTCGTTTTATAATCTCAGCTTCATTACCTGTTATAAAAACTGGCGGAACATTTTTTGAATCTATGTTTTTTAGACTATTACCACAAAAAAGACAATCGTCAGAAATCAATGGTATCTGTCCCCCACAAAATGGGCAACGTTTCAACTGCTCCTTAGTGTAGTTTTTTAAACTTTTTTTTATAGCATTGTTGAGATAGTTGGTTATTTCTTGCTCCGAAATACCCTCCGCCAACGCTGCATTAACAATAGTCTTTTTTTCAACATAAGTTAAAACTCTGTCTTTTAAGGCCAAGGCTGTGAGTTGCGCTATTTTTTTTGAAATTGCCATAATAAATTTTTTAGCAGTTTTACTCCAAACTCAAATATAAATGGATTGTTTTTATTTTCCAATTTTTTTAACAGACAATTTTCTTAAATTAAGATTCGAAGTGCAATTTCCATACGCAACGTAACTATACTTT
>CALFIU010000112.1 GCA_937877455.1 uncultured Bacteroidales bacterium | reverse complement strand
TTGCCGCCCCCTTCCTGCTCTACTTTGACATTGTCCACATGCCCTTGTTGTGTGGCACTGCGGGGTCGTTGGTAAACTCCTCAAGGAAGGCTCTCTAGTTATCCCTTACGAGCCTTCCCAGCTCCCTGTCCAACGCCTTGGATGCTACCCTAACCCTATCCCTATCCCTCTCCGCGAAAGTCTTTTTATAATCTTATCTAGCCCTGTCCTTCTCCTTCACCATTTCCGCGGCGGCCGGGGACCAGGCCTTGCGCGCCTTAAGTCCGGGCTTGGATCGTAGATATAACTTAATAAGCGCTTCCTATATAGTATCCTAAAGAGCTACTATCCTATTATCCGCCTTCTCCTATCCTAAGCCTATAACTATTTCTCTAAATTTCCCTTTATCTATCTTAGTAGTATTAAACCGGGCTAGGCCCTCCTCTTACCTCGTTTTCCCCTAGAGGACTATTTATATAGGGAAGTAGTCGTCGAACGCCGCCTACCTAGGTTCTAGGAGATAAGTTAAGGCCTAACTATAGACCCCTTTAGTTCTAAATATAAAGTCTATAGTAGATTTCGCTCCTACTCTTTCCTATATTACTTCCCCCTTTTTTATAAGTATATAGAGGTTATAGGCCTCCGTTACCTCCTATAAATGTTCTCCCTACCGGTCCGCCCTCGCTCCTAAGCCCCCCTACCTTAGGTGGTGGATATTTATATCTCCTAGGAGTATAAAATCCTCCTTCGCGTCGTTAATCGCTCTCCTAATCTATAGCTATACTAGTAGCTATATCTCGTTAGTTATCGGGTTATAAATATTAATAATTATAAAGGGCTAGCCGTCTAGATTAAAATCGATAGCTATAATAAGTAGCCTATAGTACTATACTACCTAAGTTCCTATATCGATTACCTAACTAATATATATAGCTACTTTCGTAGCTCTCCTATCTTTCCTCGCCTCGAAAGCTAACCTATACCCTAGTAGGTAGTAGGTTATCCCTTACTTCTCTATCGGTTCCTATAGTATTATTACCTTCTACACCTTCGGGTTAAACCTATTAATTACCGAACGAGCTTTATTATGATTAGAGTTATAAAAAAACCGTGATATATACCACGGTTTTTTTCATCGCATAGTTTATCTAATTTATCTACCGAATAATCTATCGAAAAATGAAGTTTTTTCGGTTGAATCTGGTTGTGGATTAAACGATGATGATTTTTGTTGTAGGTTTTCAAAAATTTTCTGTTCGTCACGTGTTATTTTTGTTGGAATCCAAACGTTGACGCAAACAAGCAAATCTCCACGTCCATAACTTCCGTATGTAGGTAGTCCTTTACCTTTGAGCCTTAATATTTTACCGGGTTGTGTGCCTGCGTCTATTTTTACCTTAACCTTGCCGTCAATAGTAGGAATTTCTTTAGAAGTGCCCAAAACAGCTTCTGGTACGCTTAAGTAAAGTTGGTAAACAAGATTGTTGTCTTGGCGAGTGAGTTGTTCGTCAGGTTCTTCTTCAAACACCACAAGCAAATCGCCATTAACACCGCCATGACGTGGAGCGTTGCCTTTGCCACTTACGGTCATCTGCATACCATCTGTTACACCAGCAGGAATGTTTATAGTAATTACTTCTTCGCCTGCTATAACTCCTTCACCGTTGCACGACTTGCATTTGTTAACTATAACTTTTCCTGTACCATTGCATGTGGGGCAAGTTGAACTTGTCTGCATTTGGCCTAAGAATGTGTTGGAAATTCTTGTAACTGTTCCTGTACCATGACATTGGCTACATGTTTTTGTGCCAGAATTACCTTCTGCTCCTGTTCCGTTGCAACTGCTACAAGCTATGTATTTTTTTACTTTTATCTTTTTTTCAACGCCTTCTGCAATTTCTTTAAGAGTTAGTTTTACTTTAACTCTTAAATTGCTGCCTTTAACTACACGTTTACCAGAACCACCAAAACCGCTGAATCCGCTAAAACCACTGCTGAAACCTCCGCCAAATCCGCCACCGAATATATCGCCAAAATGGCTTATTATGTCGTTGAGGTCCATACTAAATCCACCACCTGCGGCACCTCCAACTCCTGCATGTCCGTATTGGTCGTACCTTGCGCGTTTTTCGTCATTGCTTAACACTTCGTAGGCTTCGGCTGCTTCTTTAAATTTTTCCTCGGCAGCCTTGTCGCCAGGGTTTCTGTCGGGGTGATATTTGAGAGCCAACTTGCGGTAGGCTTTCTTTATTTCTTCTTTGTCGGCGTTTTTTTCTACACCGAGTATTTCGTAATAATCTCTTTTGTCTGCCATTTTTATTTGTTTAAAAACCAAATAATGAAAAAGAAAAAATTATTCACCAACCACCACTTTGGCAAAGCGGATAACTTTTTCGCCTAAAAAATAACCTTTTTCCACCACGTCAATAATTTTGCCTTTAAGTTCGGGTGTAGGAGCAGGAAATTTTGTTATAGCTTCATGTACGTCGGTGTCAAGAGGTAGATTTATTGCTTCTATTTCTTTTAGTCCGCGTTTTTCGAGAAAATCTTTAAAACTGTTGTATATCAATGTAACACCTTGTTTTACAGCTTCCATGTCAGATGCCGATTCAAGAGATTTTACTGCTCTTTCTACGTTGTCAACCACTGGTAGAATGCCTTTTAGTACATCTTCCCCTGCATATTTGGTAAGATCCATTTTCTCTTTTACCGTGCGTTTACGATAATTGTCGTATTCGGCTGCCAAACGGAGATATTTATCGTTTAGTTCGTCAAGTTTTTTTTGTAAATCCTCGGTTGTGCTTTTTTCGTCTTCGTTTTTTTCTACCTTATTGTCGGTATCGTTGGTTTTGCTGTCAGTATTATCTGATTTACTGTCAGTTTTGTCAGCTTCTTCTGCCACTTTGTCTGTATTGTCGGTGTCTTCAATATCAAGATTTGGGTTTTCTTCTTTATTTTCTTGTTGTTCCATATTATTGTTGCGTTTATTAAAATCCTTATTATTAGGATTATAACGTTTCTTTTTTTTGCTCATTGCTCTTATTTTTTTATATTTACTATCTTTTGTAATTCAAATACGTTGCCATATTGAAAAAACTGACAAATTGTCATAAAACTTATTTTTATGTACACCTTTTATTTATTAGTAATTATTTTTTTGTCTAATGGTGTACTAAATTGTGTGAAATAAAAATTTAAAATTGCGAATATTTTTTTACTTTACACCTTTATTTAATGTATGTTTCTACAATATTGGTTTGTGTACTTGGGTAAAGTGCAACGTTTTTTATCATTGCAGGAATTAGCATTGTTTCTCCAGCTTTAAGGCTTTCGCGTTGATTATTATCTCCATAAACAACGTCGCATTTGCCTTGTGTACAAATATAAATTACAAAAGAATCAATTTCTGGATAATCTTTTTCTATTGGTTTATCAAAAAGCAACACGTTGGTTGTAAAATAATTACAATCAATAGCATTTACCGATTCTCCATTTTTAGGTATATACTCCGAACGATAATTTTTATAAAAATTATAATCTATAGCATCTACGGCCAATTCTGTATGTAATTCTCTTGGTTTTCCATCTTTATCTTTACGGTCAAAGTCGTATATGCGATATGTTATGTCGGAGGTTTGCTGTATTTCTGCTATCAAAATACCTTTGCCAATGGCGTGTACACGTCCTGCAGGGATAAAAAATACATCGCCACGGTTTACTTTCATGGAGTTGAGTATATCCATGAGTTTTCCAGATTCAAGTGCATTAAGATATTCGTCTTTGGTGATTTTTTTGTTAAAACCATTTATTAATTCTGCACCATTTTCGTTGTCAAGAACATACCACATTTCTGTTTTTCCAAAAGAATTGTGTCTTTTCTCTGCCAATTTGTCGTCTGGGTGTACTTGAACAGAAAGTTTGTCGTTGGCATCAATAAATTTTATCAATAGAGGAAAATCGTTGCCAAATTTTTCATAAACTTTGTCGCCAACAAGGTCGCCCATATAAACTTCAAGAAGTTCTGTAAGCGAGTTGTCCGCAAGAAAACCATTGCAAACAACAGAAACGTTGCCATCAACACCAGATATTTCCCAACTTTCTCCACAGTTTTCGGGAGTGTTTTCACGTTTAAAAAAATCTTTAAATCTGTTACCGCCCCAAAGTTTTGTTTTATATATTGGGCTGAATTTCAGTGGGTAAAGTGTATTGTTCATAAATAAAAATTATTTGATTAGCCAATTAATTGTTTTTTCGGTATCAAATTTGCAACTTTGCCAAGTAAGGCAACATATAAAAAATGTGAGCTGCAAAACAGCACCAAAAGTATAAATTAATTGCAAAAAAAAATTATTTGCGATATTTTTTGGTAAAACAAAAAGTTATTTATAATTTGCCTTGCCATTTTAAGGCGTTTTTTATATAAATAAAATGACTTTTTTAGTTTATGAAAAAGCTGAAACTTAGTATAAAATCGAAGTTCAACATGTTTTTGATAACCACGGCGTTACCATTCGTGGTTGTAGCAATGGTTTTTACCTTTTTGTTAAACAAAAACAGGGAATACGAGTTGTACGGAGAAAAGATTAACTCCCTGAAAATGGAGTATTTGAGTATGAAACAGCAAGAACAATCGTTTTTGCTAAACTATCCGAGCGATAATACTTTTTTTAAAACAGGTGATAACGATTATTTGCGTAGGTTTGATATTCTTTCGCGAGATTTAAACAAGCATTTTGATGAGGTATTAAACATAAATACCACACAAAAACTTAATATTGGCGATAAAATCTATATGCTTAAAGAAAATGCTGGTAGTTATGCCGATTTGCTAAATACTATTGCCAATAAAGCATATCAACGTGGTTCTGTAAGCACTGGTATAATAGGAGAGCTTGAACGTAGTTATGCTAATGCAGTAACCCAAAATTCTCTACCTGCCAAAAGTCTTGCTGCACTTAAAGATGCAGAGGTACAATATCTTTATCGTAAGGATTCTAAGTTTTATAACGATTTTATAGCCCTTTATTCGCAATATATGGGTAGTGCACCAGGCGGTATGGGAAAAGATGATGTTGACCTTACTATAAATGTAGGTAACACTTCTTCCAACGATTCTACCGAGAGTCATGTGGTTACACCTATTCCTATGGTTACAAGCCAAAATTCTGATAAAGCTAAACCTATTAATGATTTTAAACGTTATTTTACATCGCTTGTAAAAATAGATCGTGAAATTGGTTTTAGTAGCGAAGAAGGTCTTTTGGCAGAACTTGAAGTAGAAAAAGGAAAACTTGATGATATAGATTCTGTTATAAAGCAAATAAACGATGCGCGTATTCAAAATGAAAATAGAACAAGAACAATTTTTATTTGGGTTGCCATATTGCTAACAATTGCAATACTTTTTGGAATTAGAAAAATATCTAAAAATATAGAAAAGTCAATTTTTAAACTTAAACAATTTGTAGAGCCGCTTAGTCAAGGTATTCTTCCTGAAGAAAGATTTGTTTACGAATCTAACGATGAACTTGCTGAAATGGGCGAAGAACTTAACACTTTTGCAGAAGGATTGAAAAAAACTACACAGTTTGCATCTTCAATAGGTGGTGGGAACCTTGATACTGAGTTTACACCGTTATCTGAGCATGACGTACTTGGTAATTCATTGTTGGAGATGCGTAGTAATCTTTACAAATCTCAACAAGAAGCAGAAAAACGTAAAAACGAAGACGACCTTCGTAAATGGGCTAATGAGGGATTGACACAATTTAGTGAAATACTTCGTCAAAGTACTAACTCAATGAGCGACTTGGCTAATAATGTTATAAAAAGTCTTATACACTTTCTTGGAGCCAATCAGGGTGGCATATTCTTGCTCAACGATAGCAATAAAAATGACGTTTATCTCGAACTTGTATCGTCGTATGCGTACAATCAAGAACGTAAAAAGAAAAAGAAAATTTATCCTGGTGAGGGGTTGATTGGAACGTGTGCTATTGAAAAATCGTATGTTTATCTAACCGATTTACCAAATGATTATTTAACTATAACTTCTGGTCTTGGAGGAGCAAATCCAAGTTGTTTGTTAATAATGCCGTTAAAAGTAGAAGAGCAGATTTTTGGTGTAATGGAAATAGCATCGTTTAAAAAAATGGAACGTCATGAGATAGATTTTGTGGAAAAAGTATCAGAAAGTATTGCTTCCACGCTATCTATTGCAAAAATTAACCAACGTACGGCAGAATTGCTTACTCAATCGCAACAGCAAGCAGAAGAAATGGCATCGCAAGAAGAAGAAATGCGTCAGAATCTTGAGGAATTACAAGCAACCCAAGAGGAATCTGCTCGTAAAGAGGCGGAAATGCAGAGCATTCTTAATGCTGTTAATAGTTCTTCTCTTGTTATAGAGTTTGACCTTAATGGTCGTATTACGTCTGTAAATGAAGCAGTTAGTAAGACACTTAACCTTCAGAGAGAAAATATAATTGGTCGTAATCTTTCAGATTTTCGCGATCCAGAAGATCCCGAACCCGAAGATCCCGATTTTTGGAATCGTGTACGTGAAGGAGAAGTGGTAAAACGTACTGATAAAATTGTTGCTTCAGGCGAAGCTCATTGGTTGCATCAAGTTTACACACCAATACTTGATAGTGATGGTTTTCCATATAAGATACTCAATATGGCTACTGATATAAGTGCAAACAAGCGACTTGAGATAGAACTTACTGATCAAGCCGAAAAAATGGCAGCCCAAGAGGAAGAAATGCGTCAAAATCTTGAAGAACTTCAGGCTACGCAGGAAACAATGGCAAAACAGCAAGACGAACTAAATAATGCCAACAAGAAACTTCATGATAATGAAGGCATTTTGATGAAAGCTATTGAAAAATCACGTCAACAAGAGCAGTCGTTGCAAGAAAAGGTAAAGGAACTCAATAAACTACATAAAGAAATTGAGTTGCAGAAAACCGAAATAATGGATCAAAATCGTGAACTTCAAGAAAAAGAGAGATTTCAAGCTAAGGCACTTCAAGATGCCGATAGAAATATGGAACGTGCAAGGGTTAAAATTATGGCAGAATTTGTTCGTAATCTTGAACGACACACTGCAGAAATGGACGCTGCAGAAAAATTGTTGAAGAAAAATCGCGAAAATATTCCACCTGAAGTATTTAACACTATTCATGATCTTAATAGCGAGTTTAGGGTGATGATTTCTAAGTATAAATTAGATTAGATTTAGTTGAAATAGTTGTTCGACAACCTGCCTGCTTATTAACCAATTTTTAGCAAGGCAGGTTTTTGTTTAGACAGAAAAACATAATTTTTAAATGGTATAGATTTTGAATAAAAAAAAATGTAAAATATTTTTTGCTTTAAACAAAAAATATTAACTTGCATAAAATTTTGTAGGCAAAAATAAAAACTCAATTTATTGTAGTATATGAAGTTAAAGACAAAATTACCGCTTTTTACCAGTGTTACGGTGTTGATTTCCATCGTACTTATTGCCTTTAACTCTATATACAATTTTAGGCAACAAGCACTCCTTGACATCGAAAGATTCCGTGCCGATGAAACCGAACAGATAACCAAACAATTGATTGACATTGTTAACATAGCCTACGACATGATAGAACATTCTTTTCGTAGTAGTGATGAAACAGGTGTAAGAGAGCGTTATGGATTTGATATTGACGATGTAGTTGAAGATGAGGCTGTTAAAATGGTAGCAACTAATATGCTGAAAATTACATTAGAAAACCTTAGAGTTTTGCGTTATGGCGTTGATGGTTATCTATGGATTAATATGTATGAACCACCATACGAGGTGGTTATGCACGGCTCAATGCCAAGCCTTGAAGGTGATCCTCATGTTTTTTATATTGGCAACACAGATGTTAATGTTTATACAGCCTATGCAGAAACAATACGTTCTGGAAATGGCGAAGGAATACTTAGATACGACTTTTACAAACCTGATAGTAAAGAGTGGGTTCCAAAAATTTCTTTTGTAAAACTTCATGAACAATTGGGTTGGGTAATTGGTACCGGTGTATATGAAGATTACATTGACAAAATGGTGAAAGAAAAAACCGAAAATCTTCAAAGCCGTATCAATTATCTTGTAACATTAACTATAATAATAGGTATAGTGTTAATATTAATATCAACACTTGTACTTTATTACTTTGGAAATTCGGTGTCTGTACCTATTCAAATGATTGAAAAACAGTTGGCACAGATGAGCCAAGGTCTTGTTGTAAAAAAATTGTCTTTAAATCGTAATGATGAAATTGGACAAATGAAACAATCGCTTGATGCGTTGATTGATGGTTTTGCCTCGTATGCAGGATTTGCTCGCGACATTGGTGCCGGAAACCTTGATAGTGAGTTTAAACTTTTGAGCGATAAAGACAATCTTGGAAACTCATTGCTTGACATGCGTAATAGTCTTAGGCATGCACGAGAAGAAGAAGAAAAACGTAAAGAAGAAAATAAACGTCGTCAGTGGGCAGCCGAAGGTCTTGCTGTATTGAGTGATATTATTCGTATGAGTAGTAGCCTTAATTCTATGGCTGTTGAAGTGTTAAAAAAACTTACCGATTATGTTGATGCGCAGATGGGTGGTTTTTTTGTGCTAAACGACAGCGATAAAGATAATATATATCTTGAGCAGATTGCTACGGTGGCATATCAAAAAAGTAAATATATTCGTCGAAGAGTTTATCCTGGCGATGGACTTATAGGGACGTGTTATCTTGAAAAAGAAAAAATTTATATGACAAAAATTCCTGATGGGTATATAGAGTTGCATACTGGGCTTGGTGGTGCAAATCCAAAAAATTTGTTATTGGTACCACTGATTATGGAAAACTCTGTTCTTGGAGTTTTGGAAATTGCTTCTAATATTATTTTTCAAGAGTATAAAATAGAATTTATTGAGCGTTTAAGTCAAAGTTTGGCTATAGCTATTGCATCGTCGAGAATAACGAGCAGTGAGCCAATGGGGGCTGATTTAGTGATGTAATTCAATTTTTCTTTTTTATTATATCTTAGATTTGTTGTAAGTTTATACCATTTTTTTGTATAAAAAAGGATATTTTTAATACAAAAATAGTATTTTACTATATATTTGGTTAAAAGATGTTTTCAATAATCTACAAGAATATTGAAAGGTAAGGTTTTTTATGTGAGTGATAAATAATAACTTCGAGAAAAATTTTGCTTAAAGATAAGTTTGCAAATTATAATTTTTTTTTTATGTTTGTATGTGTTTGGTTCTTCAAAGAATAAAAGATGAAAAAAAATATTGCAATACTAATTTTTTTTATACTAACAACGTCATTAACAAGTGCTCAAAAAAATTGTTCTACAATAAAAAATAAAGACGTTGAACGTAAATTTAGTGATGCTGTCAACCTTATGACACAAAATAAGGATATTGGTATAAGGTATGTTAAAGAAATAGCAGACGTATATCCGAAGTATTACCCTGCCACACTTGAACTTGGAAAGTTTTATTTGGATAAGCAAAAGGATGCTCAAGTTAGATTTCAAACTTCTAAATCATCGGAATATGGTGCATTAGCAGAAAAATATTTGAAACTTTCGTATGAAAATTGTGATAGTTACGATAGTTTGAGGGCTGCATATTTACTTGGTGAGTATTATTTTATAAATCGTAATTTTAAAGATGCTCAAAAATTCTATGATGTTTTTTTATCATCGCAAAATGCTGCGTTAAGTTGTAAAAAAATGGCTGTTAGGCGACAAGAAATGGTAAAAGAATATTTTGAGATAATGAAAAATCCAGTAAAATTTAATCCACGCGAATTGCGTAACGTTTGCACATCTGATGATGAATATCTGCCTTTTCTTTCGCATGATGGTTCGATACTTTTATATACTCGAAGGCGTGAAAAACGTAAAAATGAATTTGTTGAGGAACTTATGCTTAGCAATTTGTTGTCTGTTGATAGTGTTGGCGAAGTTTTTTCGCGCGGGGCTATGATGCCTTCGCCTTTCAATACAGGAAAACTTCAAGGTGGTGCATGTTTATCGCTTGATAATAAAATTTTATACATAACAATCTGTAATTATGATAATTGCGATATATATTTTTCTGTATTCAAAAATCAAAAATGGCAGCCTTTGATAAAATTGCCAAATACTGTAAATACAGAAGCATTTGAAGGTCAGCCAACTATTGATGCAACAGGCAATATTTTATATTTTTCGAGCAATAGACCAGGAGGTTATGGCGGTTATGATATTTACAAAATAGAACGTAAACACAAAGATTCGCTTTGGAGTGTTCCAATAAATCTTGGTCCAGAAATTAATAGTGAGTTTGATGAAAAAACACCATTTATTCATGGTGATGGTCAAACTTTGTATTTTAGTAGCAATGGACATGGTGGTGTTGGTGGGTTTGACATATTTTTTAGTCGTCTCGATAAGTTTAACCAGTGGAGTAAGCCTAAAAATATTGGTTTTCCACTCAATTCTGATGGTGATGATGTTGCCTACGTTGTGAGTGCTGATGGTAAAAGATTGTATTTTAGCAATAAATTATTGAGTGGAAAAGGTGATTGGGATATATTTTGTTGCGACTTATCGCCAGAGGCTGCTCCAAAACAGATACTTTTGATAAAAGGAAAGATAACTGATGAGGATGGAAGGCCTGTATCGGGCGTAAATGTTGAACTTACTGGACTTAGTACTTACGAAACTCATCAAAATATAACCGAAACAAGTGGCGAATATTCTGTTTCAACGCCAGTTACAAAAGATGAAAATTATATGTTGACTGTAAAAAAATACGGATTTTTTTATAATACAAAACTTATAAATCCCGATAGTTCAGAATATGTGCCGCCAACAATTGAAGATATAAAACTTAGCAAAATTGCTACGGGAGTGGCTATGCCGTTAGAAAATGTAAATTTTGAGTTTAATTCTGCAAATTTAACCGAAACTTCAACTATTTTTCTTCATCAACTTGCAATGTTCCTTGTTGAATATCCGCAGTATAAGGTTGAACTTCGTGGACACACCGATGCTATTGGCAACATTGAAGATAATATGTTGCTAAGCGAAAATCGTTGTCGTACGGTCTATAATTACCTTGTTATGGCTGGAATAAAAGCCAATCGTCTTAGTTACAAGGCTTATGGAAAATCAGCACCGATGGCTGATAACAAAACATCGCAAGGTAGAGCGTTGAATAGACGTGTGGAGTTTATTCTTAAAGATTTTGAATAATTTCAACCATTGAACTGCAAAGTTTGTTAAGTTGCTGTTGGCTAATAATATATGGCGGCATTGCATATATTAATTTGCCAAATGGTCGCAACCAAATTCCCTTTGAAACCAGTTGTTGTTGTATGGTTTTCATGTCAACTGGTTTTTTCATTTCTACAACGCCAATAGCTCCCAACGCCCTAACATCTTTTACCGTTGAGCAGTTTTTAAGACATTCGAGTTGAGTTTTGAATACGTTCTCAATATATTTTACCTTTTTTTGCCAGTTGTTTTTCAAAAGAAGGTTGATGCTTGCAATGGCAAGACTACATGCCAATGGATTTGCCATAAAAGTTGGTCCATGCATAAATTCAGATGGATTGCCTTTTGAGATGGTTTCTGCTACGTTGCTTGTTGCTATTGTGGCTGCAAATGTCATATAACCACCAGTTAAAGCTTTGCCTATGGTCATAATGTCGGGAACAACTTGTGCATGAAGTTGCGCAAACAATTCGCCTGTACGACCAAATCCAGTGGCTATTTCGTCGAAAATTAGCAAAACATCGTATTGTTTGCAAAGTGCAGCAATTTGTTTAAGGTAATTAACGTGATAAAAATTCATACCGCCAGCACCTTGTACCACTGGTTCTATGATAAAAGCTGCTACTGTTTCATGATGTTGTTCAAATAGTTTTTTTAGTTGGTCTGCTGCAGAATCATTCCAATTATCATAAAAACCAATGTTGGGTTTGTCGGCAAAAATCTGTTGTGGTAAAATACCATTCCAAATGTTGTGCATTCCAGTATCTGGGTCGCAAACCGACATTGTATGCCATGTGTCGCCATGATACCCACCTTTGACGGTGAAAAATTTATTTTTGTGTCTGTTGCCGCGAGAATGCCAATATTGCAAAGCCATTTTCATTGCCACCTCAACCGATACACTTCCACTATCACTGTAAAAAATATGTTGCATTTGCGGTGGTAGAATTTTAAGCAGAAGTTTGCCAAGTTCCACGGCAGGTTCATGCGTGAGTCCGCCAAACATTACGTGACTCATTTTTGCCAATTGATTTTTTACCGCATCGTTGAGTTCTTGGCAATTGTATCCGTGTATAGCCGCCCACCACGACGACATACCATCAATAAGTACTTCTCCGCTACATAATTTTATTTCTGCACCTTTTGCACTTTCTACAGGATAGGCTTCGGTAGGATTTAGCGCAGAGGTGTAAGGATGCCAAAGATGTGCTTTGTCAAATTCCTTGAGGTGTTCTATTTCTGTTTTTGTCATTTTTTACAAACTTTTAGCCTTTGCAACAGCATCTTTGTTTATTTTGTCGGCTTGGGTTTCTGCTTGAGAAACCAATTTGTCGCCTTGTTTTTTTGCAGTATTTACAAGTTCGTCGGCTTTGGAACCAGCTTGCGCGATTTTTTTATCTGCTTCGGTTTTTGCTTTTTTCTTAACTTCTTCTGCAGCTTTTTTTGCAGCGGCTTTTGCCACAGGATTGGTTGCTTGGTTTATAAGTTTGTCGGCTTGTTGCGATGCTTCGGCTATAAGTTTGTCGCTTGCTGCTTGAGCTTCGGCTTTGAGTTTGTCGGCTTGAGTTTGTGCTTCGTTTACCAATTTGTCGCGTTGGGTTTTTGCCTCTGCTATAAGTTTGTCGGCTTGTGCTTTGGCTTGTGCGATGTATTTTTGGGCTTCTTCCGAAACTTTTTCTTTAACTTCTGCTATTTTTTCTGTTGCGATGTCTTTTAAAACGTCGGTAGCCGATGTTGAAAATCCTGTAATCTTGGGATTATCAACCGTTCCGCCTATTTTGGCAATTACTTTTATTAATCCGCTTTTTTCGCTACCTGCTACTTTTCCAAGCAAGTTGTTGGCTATGGTGTTGGCCAAATTCATTCCTACATTGAAGTCAAGACTTTGGTCAAGTCCAAGTTTTCCATAAAAATCGCCATCAGAATCGTTGAGTTTAAAGGCAGTTGTATCAACGGTTACATTGCCATCTTCTATTTTAAATCCAACGTTAATGTTTTTCATGGTTGGATTTTTTAGTTTTGAGTTTTGAGTAGCTTCGCCTATGAGGTTGAAAATTTTAGAATCTTTTATGCCTATTGATTTGGTTACTAATCTTCCATCACCGTTAATGGTTTTTAAATCGGGGTTAAGGTATTTGTCCATGTTGGATTTAAAGTTAACTTTAGCCGTTAAATCACCATGACAACTTTTTGCTATTGGTGCAAGTTTTTCTACGGTGTTGAATGTGTTGGCTGTTTGTTGTATATCAATGTTGCTTAAATCGAGTTGCATATCCACTTTGGGACAATTGAGGTCAGCCGCATCGTACTTCCCGTTGGCAAAAACGTTGCCGCCAAGCATAACCATTTTTAAGTTGTTAAGTGTGGCTGCTCCGTTTTTAAGTCCTATATTTCCCGTTAAATTGTTTATTACTAAACTATCGTAAAGAATTTTTCCTATGTTAGCATTTAGATTAAAATCAATGTTTTTAGGAATTTCGGGGGCTTCGGTTTGAGTGTTATCAGTTTGAGTTTCTGATTGTGTTTCTGTTGGTTGCGAATGGTCGTAACTATAAATATCGTTTACGTCAATGAGATTGCTTTTATAGTTAAAGGCGGCTTTGAGTGTGCTGTCGGCAAAAACATATTGAAAAATGTTGTTGATTTTTCCTTCAAGTGCAAAATCCGATTTTCCGAGGTTCATGTTAAAATTGTCGAGTGTGGCATATTGTGGCGAAATCACTAAATGTGCTTTGTGTATATCAACGGGTGGCAAATCTTCGAGTGTTGTTCTAAAATTGGTTAATGTTATGTCGCCCTTAGCGTTAAATTTGTCGTATTGTTCGTTGTCAATAGCCGAAAGCTTGCCGTTAAAACTCAAAATTGCTTTTACCAATCCGCTTAATGGCATATCATCGAGTGGTACAACTTGCGAAACAGTGTTTAAATCGAGTGTAGCATTAACATTTCCTGCCAAATCCATGTCTTTTGCGTAGGTTTGTACAAGTAATTTTGCGTCAATGGGATTATCGGCTATATTAAGGTGCAATTTTTCGACATCAATTTTTATTTCGTCTAAATTTCCTTGACAATTTATATTAGATTTTACGTTGATATTTTCTACTGATTTTGGCAAATCGGGATATTGAAAACGTGCATTATCAATTTGAAAATCAACACCAAACGCTGGAAATGATACTGCATTGAAATCGCCTTTAGCAAAACCATCAAATTTAAATGTACCAGAAGTTTCAATGCCGTCAAGTTCCTTCGCATATTCGGCTGGAATTAGGCTTAAAACACTTATAAAATCGGTGTTTTGTGCTCCAAATTTTAAATCCATTCTTATATTTGTGTCTGGCATTGCAATCCATCCATTTAGCGCAAGTCCAAGTTTGTTTATTTGGTATAAATTTTCTTTGAATGTAAATTTCATGGCTTGCATATCGGCATCTAAGTCTGATTTTAAGTTAACATGGGCATCGTTGATATAAATAATCGGTCCCATTCTAACATTTAACTTAGCTATATCCATAAGCATCGAAAGGTCTGTGTGAGCATCACTCAAATCACCGTGTAGTTTAAAAAATAAACTATCTATTAAGGCGTGTACATCGGTTACACTATCGGTATATTTTACAACTAAGTTGTTGATTTCAAACTTTTTAAGAGCAAGGTCAAATTTTGTTTGCACGGTGTCTTCTTCTATTGTTTCTTCAACTTCTGTGCTGTCTGATTTAACAATATCGTAGTTTGGCTTACCAGCTTGTGTAACAATAAGATTTACGTATGGATTATCAAGTACAACAGATTTAACTCTGATTTTTCCTCCAAAAAGCGTTCTAATATTAACGGTAGCTTCAAGTTGGTCGAATGCAGCTAATGTGTCGCCGTTAAACTCGCCTTTACCAACAACAGAAACGTCGTTAATTTTAACATTTAAAAGAGGGAAACTTTTAAAAAGATTAAGATGTAAGTCGTTGACTTCCACCGAGGCATCAAGATAATCTTCTGCTACGGTGGTGGCTATTTTAAGAACTTTGTCTGTAAAAAACAATGGTAATAAAACCATCAATGCAACAATTGCCAATAGGGTAAAGCCCAATATTTTAAATAATTTTTTCATAATTAAAACTCAAAAATTCGCAACACAAAATTATTAATTTTTTTTATACAATTCTATTTTTTTGCTTTTATTATGTTGTAAATTTTTTTTTGCTAATTTTGCACCAAAATAAATACAATATGGCAAAACTTCTGCTGAGTACGGCTTATATGCCCAATTTGCAATATATCAGAGCTATAGCTCAAAACAAAGAAGTGTTTTGTGAGCAATACGAAAGTTTTTCTAAGCAGACATATAGAAATCGTTGTCAAATTCTTGCGGCATCGGGTGTTATTAATTTGACAATTCCTATTGTAAAGGCTAATTCTAAACACATAACACGCGATACTAAAATAAGTTATGCCGAAAATTGGCAAAGTAACCATTGGCATTCTATTATTTCGGCTTATAATTCATCGCCATTTTTTGAATATTTTAGAGATTATTTTGAAAAATTTTACACAAAACGATACACTTTTTTGATAGATTATAATAATGAGATATTAGAAATTTTGCTTAAAATTTTAGAAATAAAAACTAAAATTTATCCAACAAAAGATTACATTTTTGAAGGTGATGACAATTATGTTGACCTTAGAAATGTAATTAATCCCAAAAAAAGTCAAATTGATGGAATAAATTATTATTATTCAGCACCTTATCCTCAAGTTTTTGATTCAAAATATAGGTTTTGCCCAAATCTAAGTATTATTGATATATTGTTTAACATCGGTTTTGAGACTCGTGAGTATGTTTTTTAAAAAGAGTAAAAAAAATAATGAAAATCCAAAACATTAAATATTCAATACCGTTAGTATTGGCTGTTGTGGTTTTGGTTGTTTTTCGATTTCCCGACTTAAACAGTTCGATAACTGCTTGTGAATCTGATTTTTTAGCTATACAAAAAATCGATTTTGATTCAATTTTACAAAGTAAATCACCTTTTTTTTCGGGATTAATTAGTCTTGGTGCTAATGTATTTGGTTGTAATTTGCTTTTTTTGAGAATATTGTCGTTTGTTTTTGTAACATTGTCTATAATAGTTGTTTACAAATTTGCAAATTATTTTTTTGGACTTCAATGTGGAGTAATTTCAGCATCGTTATTAACTGTTCAGAACATTTTTATAATTCAATCAGGGTTGGTTGTTCCTGATTTTATGTTATCTTTTTTTATTATTATTGCGTTTTATTATTATTTTAGAGAAAAATACGTTGCAACATTTGTTTTTTTGGTCTTGGGATTGTTAACCTCTTCAATAACAATTGCAGTCTGCATTTTTCTAATTTTAGTTTCTTTTTTAAAGCATATAACTTGTAAAAATGAAGATATTGTAAAACCTGTTTTTTTAAGTTTTTTTCCAATATTAATTTTTATTGTTTTAAATTTGGTATTTTATCAAAACATTGAAAATTGGGATTTTAGCAGTGAAGATTATTTAGATAAACTTTTAAAATATTTATATTTTATATTTGTTGGTCAATGTCGAAGTTTTTTGTTACCAGTGGTTGTTGCTGCAGTGTTAACTGCCTTTATTCGTAAAGAAAAATATTCTCAGGCAACACAAATAATTTTTTCGCTTCTAATTTTTGTATTAGTTTTGGTGTTGTTTTTAGCATTTTTAAATTATAAAGAAAGTTTCTCATTGCCAGCTATTGCAATTTTATGTATTGCAATAGGCTATTGCATAGGTTTTCTGAATACCGATTATGTTTACAAGTATCTAATAACAAGCATTTTGATAATAATATTTAGCATTGAAACATACTATACAATTATGCAAACAAAACAAGGTTTGCAAGTAAATGAAACAGAAATTATAAATTACCAAACTATTCAGAGATATTGATTAAATTTTTTTATTGGAAATAGCAAAAATGGCAAGGAGAAGTTCTTTTAGTGGGTCAATAGGATTTATTTTAGCAGCGGCAGGTAGCGCAGTTGGACTTGGTAATATTTGGCGTTTCCCATATTTGGCGGCTAAGGACGGCGGAGGATTGTTTTTGGCTGTATATCTTGTGTTGGCAGTTACATTTGGTTTTGCCTTGCTAACCACGGAGGTTGCAATTGGACGTAGAACACGTCAAAGTCCGCTAACTGCTTATAAACGAATGCATCCGAGATTTAAAAAACTTGGTATAATAGCATGTATAATTCCTATGATGATAATGCCATATTATTGTGTAATAGGAGGTTGGGTGTTAAAATATGCTGTAGCTTTTTTAACAGGGCATGGATTAGAAACGGCGGAAGATGGATATTTTGGTAACTTTATTTCTGGTACATACGAACCAGTTGTTTATACATTAGTTTTTTTGTCGGTTACGAGTTATATTATTTATCGAGGTGTTAACAAAGGAATCGAAACATTTTCAAAGATATTAATGCCAATTCTTCTTGTGCTTATTTTGGGAATATCTGTTTTTGCTTTAACAATACAATATACAGACAATCAAAATGTTACACGTATAGGTTTAGATGGTTTGAAAGTATTTGTAATACCTGATTTTAACGGACTTACATTCGACAAATTTAGTATTACGTTGATGGACGCAATGGGACAATTGTTTTATAGTTTGAGCATTGCAATGGGTATAATGATTTCTTATGGTTCGTATGTAAATCCCAAGGATAATCTCGTAAAATGTATCAATAGAATTGAAATATTTGATACTGCGGTAGCTTTTCTTGCTGGTGTGATGGTAATTCCAGTTGTCTATGTATTTATGGGTAAAGAAGGAATGGGAGCATCGGGACCGGGGCTTATGTTTGTTTCTATTCCTAAAATTTTTGCTACACTTGGAACTGCTGGACATGTTTTAGGAGCTGTATTTTTCTTAATGGTTCTGTTTGCTGCTTTAACAAGTGCAATGTCAATATTGGAAGCTATTGTATCGAGTTTTATAGATAAGTTTGGTTATTTGCGGCAAAAATCAACAATAATCGAGTTTTTTATTGCATTGTTTTTTGGATTATTAGTTTGTTTAGGTTATAATTTATTATATTTTGAGTTTAAACTACCTAATGGTGTAAATGCCCAAATTTTAGATCTTATGGATTATACGAGCAATAATATACTTATGCCTATAATCGCCATTGGTACATGTATTTTAGTTGGCTGGATTTCAACACCTAAAAAGATAATTGACGAAATAACTCAAAATGGAGAGCATTTTGGTAGAGAAAAGTTATATATAGTTATGATAAAATATATTGCACCTATTATGCTGTTGCTTTTGTTAGTAAAGTCGGCTGGGTTGTTATAATTTTTTATAAGTAAATATGTTTTCTACGATTTTTATTTTTCTGAATTATAATATTTGTGTCAACGCATTTGCATTTATTAGCTATTGTATTAAATACAATTGGTTGTAATTCTGTGTCCTATGATTGGATTTTTATATGACTAAAAAACTTTATTTTGTAATAAAAAAAATAATATAAAACAATGAAAACCAAATTGATTTTACTTACAATCATCGCACTCGTAATTTCTTGCGGTGATCCATACATGAGCAAAAACGGCGATGGAAGTTTTACTGTTGTTACAACAGAAATTTGTCCAGATGTTCGCGGTTATAATGGACAAGTACCTGCATCCGTAACATTCAAGGGCGATAGTATTATGGATGTTGTAATTCTTGAAAACAATGAAACCCCCGGTTTCCTTTCAAAGGTAGAAAATCAGATGTTGCCAAAATTCAAGGGTATAGCTATTTCTGACATCAACAACGTCGACTGTGTAACTGGCGCAACATTCACAAGCCACGCCCTTAAGCGCAATGTCGAAACTGCCGTGAAATACTATCAAGAGAAGAGATAAAATTGATTTACTCAACAACTATCAATGATGATAATGCAATCAATTCTGACGGCACACCTAACACTGCGCATTCGCTCAATCCTGTACCTTTTATTTATAACTACCGACGGTATGTATTTTACTTCATAGTATATGTTGTAATGAGTGTAGTTGTAAATATTCCTCAATTTGTTTACAAGAGAAGCAAACAGCGTGGCAATTGACATACTATCTTTTCATCCGCCAGCATCTACGCATGACTGGCGGATGTTTTTTGTGAAAACCATTTTTATGATTATCCCAACTATTACCACGCCACTCAAGCTACCTTCTGAGTTTCTGTTTCAACAAAACATCAAGAACCAAGTCAAAGACAAAAAGCCTTGATGGAAAGGATATTGTGAAAAATTAAACAACGGGATATTAGGATTCTCCTATCCAGGGAATGCCTGCAAAACGTAGGTCGTCAAATTTATCAAAGACCAAAATGGAATCATTTTCTCCGAAAGAAAGGAATTTTTTAGGCATACTTACGCCTTCTGATTTAGAAAAACCGGAAGTGGCTGCACGTGCTGTTTTATTCCTTTTGGCAAGAAACGCAGATTATTTTAACAATCTGTCCAATACGTATCCATCGTTAGGCTTGACAAATGCAGACATTAATAATGCAGCCACCTTGTCATATAATCAAGGCATGACAAAACTGCAATCTTTGGGTTTTGACAAGGATGGATAATATGCCCCGAACGAAATTGAATCATTGCGGAATATGTCTTATTTAGATGCCAATAAAATAAAAGATTATAACTCAACCAATTACAAATATGTTCCCTTATTCGGGAAAAAAATATTCGATACGTTTGGTAGAGATGGAAATTACCCTTACATTTCATCGGCAAGAAATGCAATAAACAATTATCTTATAGAAAAATGAGAACGACCTTAATTTGCATGTTGACAGTGTTTTGTACAATCGGGTGTAGAAACAAATTCGACGTCAGTACCAATGTCTGTTTGAAATCAACAGCAACTGACCAAATGTACCATGGCATAGATGTATCGCACTATCAGGGCAACATAGACTGGAATCTTGTTGCACAAGACACCAACATTCAATTTGTCTATATCAAGGCAACCGAAGGCAAATCGTATCTTGACGACAAATACAAGTTGAACATAGAACAAGCCCGCAATGTTGGACTATTGGTTGGTAGTTATCATTATTTTAGAATGACAAGTTCGCCCCAAGAGCAATTTGAAAACATCATCAATAATATTGATAAAACTAAACAAGATTTAATCCCAATGATAGACGTGGAAACCACGGACGGCAAATCTGTGGACGAGGTGCGAAAAGCCTTGAAAACCCTTATTAGCCTGATGGAAAAACATTACGGCAAAAAAACATTGATATACGGCACAATGCGCAGTTACAATACCATCTGTGTCCCCGATTTCAATGACCATCTTCTTTATATTGGACGATTTAGCGACTCTCTGCCTCCTCAAATTAAAGGTGTGGGCGAAGCCGTTGTTTGGCAATTCAGTGAAAAAGCGGAAATAAAGGGCATTCCAAAACAAGTGGATTTGTGCCGTTTGGCTAACGGTATCAAAGTTGACGATTTAAAATTGGGTAATTGAGTTTTGCATTTCGACGAAAGGTGTAGCGTCTTTGGGCATTGGTCCAAAAGACCTAATGAACGATTTGAGTACATTCGGGCTGATGTTTGAAACTATGTGTGTAAGGGATTTGCGAGTTTTCGCCGACGCTCTTGATGGCAATGTATATCATTATCGGGACAAAAACGGTCTCGAATGTGATGCTGTGGTTCACTTGCGCAACGGTTCATTTGGACTGATAGAGATAAAATTGGGTGGCGAAAAACTCATTCAGGACGGCGTAAAGACCCTGACAGCCTTGTCTAACAAAATCGATACCGACAAGATGAAGCCGGTATCGTTTAAGATGATTCTTACAGCCGTCGGCAAATACGCTTACCGCCGCGAGGACGGAATTTATGTGGTTCCTATTGGATGTCTGAAAGAGTAATTATCTTAATATCAATCATCTAACATTGAAAATCCCCGAAAAAAGTCAGCCAAATTCGATAAAAAATCGCGAATTTGGCTGACTTTTTTGGGGAAATGGAAGTTTTTTTATTTTTTTGAAACGTGAATTTAAGCGAATGAGTATGAAAAAAAACACGATTATAGGCAGAGAAAAGGAGATTGCAACGTTGGAGCGGATGTTGAAATCGTCGAAATCTGAATTTGCTGCCATTTACGGGCGGCGGCGCGTGGGCAAGTCGTATCTTGTGGAGGAAGTTTTCAAGGGCAAAATAGTCTTTGAACTCGTGGGTACTTACCTCAAAGACAAGGACGACAAAACCTATAAGTCGGCGCAACTCAGGCATTTTTATAATGAACTCATTGACCTTGGGTTCGATGCGGGTGGCAGTCCCCCAGAAAATTGGGGCGATGCGTTCCGTATGTTAAAAAAATATCTCGAAACACTTAAAAATCGCCGCAAAGTGCTGTTTTTCGACGAGTTGCCGTGGCTTGCGGGTCCGCAGTCGTCGCAATTGATAGCCGAATTGGGATATTTTTGGAACTCGTGGGCAAACCGTCAGCGCAACATCGTGCTTATTGTCTGTGGCTCGGCTACGAGTTGGATGCTCGACAATGTAATCCGCGATTATGGCGGGTTGCACGGCAGACTTACGCAAATGATTCACCTTCTGCCGTTTACGCTCAATGAGTGCTCATTGTTTTTCAAAAAACGCGGTTTCCACCTCTCAAAATACGAAATTGCCATCAATTATATGGTGATGGGCGGCATACCGTATTATTTAGACAAGTTGCAGCCAAATATGACGCTCACCGAAAATATTGATGAAATCTTTTTCCAAAATGCCGCTGTGCATCAGGAGTTTAAAGATGTATATACGGGACTTTTTGCATCCAACGAGCGTTATGTGGAAGTGGTTAAGATACTTTCAGACAAGTTTTATGGAATGACCCGCACTGAGATAATGAAGGCATCGGGCATTAGTAGTGGCGGCACATTGTCAAAGATAATCGACAATCTTTTGCTTTCCGACATTATCCGCGAATATCCGCGATTGGGCGGCGCACGTGAGGAGCGAGTTTATCAGTTGAAAGATTTTTTTACTTTGTTTTATTTCAACTTTTTGGGCGACAAGGGGTTACAACACAATGGCAATTGGAAGTCGATACAGCGTACGGCACATTTTTTCACGTGGGCAGGCAATACTTTTGAACTCTTGGTGACGCAGCATATCCCGCAGTTGGTTGAGGCGTTACGCATTGCAACTGTCACAAAATCATTCTGTTATAGGGGAAAAACTCCCGATGGCAACGGTGCGCAGATAGATTTGGTGTTGCAATGGGCGGGCGAACGCACCGACTATCTTTGTGAAATAAAGTTTTGTGAAAATAATTTCACATTTAATGCTGATTATCAACGCAATATCCTCAATAAACTTGACGCTTTTATGAACTCAAAGCACCATAAAGATACACATTCGGTTCAGTTGGTGCTTGTTACCACGATGGGTCTCACCAAAAATGAGTACTCAACATCAATAAATCAAGTGGTAAATTTTGACGGTTTGTTTCGGTAATTATTTTGTTAATTGCCATAATATCAATAATATAACTTTAAAATTTCCCGAAAAAAGTCAGCCAAATTTGATAAAAAATCACGAATTTGGCTGAGTTTTTTCATTTTATTATGAAGTTATCATCTCCGACAACTTTTTTCTTATCCTGTGCAGTCTAACGGTGAGGGTGTGAGGCGCTGCGTTCATGATAAAGCCAATTTCTTTCATCGGTTTGTTTTCGTAATAAAAAAGGTGAAGGAGCATACGGTCGTCGGGCGGAAGGAGGTCGATGGCTTTTTCTAATTGTTGTATGCGTTCTTCGTTGTTGGTGGAGAATTCTTCGTCGTCGGAAATTTCGCTGTCGGAGGTTGGCGTGTCGTCGATGTTGATGAAATGTATTTTATTGAGTTTTAGATGGTTGATAGATTAGTTTTAGGCAATGCGAGTGAGCCAAGCGCCAAACGTTGAGCGACCTTGGAATGATTGGATGTTTTTAAAAGCTTTCACAAATGATGTGTTTTGCGCAATGTCTTGTGCATCAGTGCAATCAGAAACAATCCTCTTGACAAAATCAATTGTTTTTGCGGAATGTCGTTTTACCAAAATGGCATACGAGGCGGCTGCCGATTTGCTGTCGCCGGAGCGCAATGTTTTTTTGATTTGGACTACGAGTTGGAAGTCGTCGGGAGTTTGCGTCATTTAAAAAGTTCATTTATCCGTTTTTCGTACTCCAACAGACAAAATGCGCAAAAGTTTTCCTCATTTTCACTATTGAAAATGGAACGGTAATAGGCGACGTATGCCGGTATGCGTTTGTATTCGTGTATGAAGGTTTGATTGTCGTTGCAGGAGAGTTTTTGTATTATTGTTATTAATTCGCGCAAAATGTTGATTGCTTGATTGTTGGCTGTATCTGCATACGCCTCGCCATATTTTTCAAAAAATAAATCTTTGCCGGTCTGTGTGCCAGAATAATTGCGGCTGACCCTTGAGTATGCCGAATCGGGATGTTCGGGCTCGCCACCATTGCGGTAAAGATGTTTGCGGTGATGTAGAAGCCAAAAATCTGCAGCGGCACTGTCTGCGTGTCGCCTTATGCGTGAAAGTTCCTCATTGGAAAAACATTCGTGTCCCAAATCTTCTCTGAAAACACCTTCTTCCCATTCCGAATTGTCATCGGATTGTGCTTTGACAATATACATCGGTGGTGTTACGAAAAAATGACCAGCAGATTTTGTCTCATTGCCTTGTGTCTTGTAAAATATCTTGAAATAATATTCTCCATTGTATTCGCGAACCTTGAAAATCTCCAAATCGATTTCCTTTTTGAAACTGCCTTTGGGTTTGATTGTCTTTCTGAAATCTCTTTTGAGAAACGGCTCGCCGAGAGTGCTGTCTATGCTGTAATCCTCTCTGAACCAGCGTTTCATCTTGCAAATTTCATAACGTACAATTTCGATGTCATCATTTCCGAGGTTGGAAATCCTTACTGGCAGATTGGTTTCTCCAATGTTGCAATAATCGCCCTCTATGGTTATGATGACGGAATCCGAAACCGATTGTGAACGAGCGGCTTGGATTGTCAATACCAAGAATAGCAATATATAGAGAATGTGTTGCATGTTGTTAAATATTTTGCTGCGAAGATAATAAACTAAACTTTCGCAAGTGTTTTAAGAACCCCAAAAAAATAATAAAAAAAGGCAGCAAAAATTTTGTAAATACACTGAAAATCAGTATATTTAAGCGT
>CALFIU010000111.1 GCA_937877455.1 uncultured Bacteroidales bacterium | reverse complement strand
TTAAATATAGAAGTTCTGAATAAAATAACTTCATCATCTCCTTCTTTTTTAATTCTGTTTCTATAATTTATATTTTCCTCATTTTTAAACTTTTTTTTTCTTTCAATTAATTCCATTTCTTCCAAGAAAAGAGGTATTACTCCAAAAAGACAAAAATATTGCAAAAAATCTAATAAAGATTTTATAATAAAATTAAATTCAAAATTATTTAATAAATATGGAAGAAAATATTTCAGAAAAATAAAAACAATATTAACTACAATAATTGATAAAATTTTTATAATAACGATATTTTTTGAGCTACCACCCCACCATTTACCTATATTTTTTTCAACTGTGAAGGAGGCCCCCCAGAAGGCCCCCACTACCCCGAAAATATAACTCAAATCATTAAAAGTTTGTTTTATTCCAAAGTATTCAAAATCTTCATCAGTGCAAGCTTCAATTTTTTTTAATTTTTGTTTTGTTAGCAATTACACAACAAGTTTTGGCACTTCCTATAACAATTAATATATCATCACAAAATCCACCCAAAATTAATAATGCAGTAGCAGAGGCTCACGTTATTGGAGGAACACCACCTTATAATTATTATTGGAGTAAAACTTCTGCAACACTTTCAGATACAATATGTAAAGCACTCGCCGAAGGTGTTAAACATAGTTTAAGAGTAGAAGATGCAAACGGCAATAGTTCTGAAATTACATTTTTCATTGAACCACATGGAATTGACGAAAAAATAAATTCTATTTTTGCACCAGCAGTTGAAGCTGTTGCAAATGTTGTTTTAGCAGATGTCTTTGCTCTCTCAGGGCTATATGACCCAATTATATGCGATGAAAATGGAGTTGAAATGCTTTATCCTAATGGAACTCCGATGAAACGTCATATACCTTTTACTGTTGTTTGGTTAATCTTGGGCGCGCTATTTTGCACTATTTACATGCGTTTTCCCAATATTCGATGCTTTAAAACTGCGATACGTCTTGTTAGAGGCAAATACGATAACGACAAAAATAAAGGAGAAGTAAGTCATTTTCAAGCTCTTGCAACGGCACTTTCGGCAACAGTAGGACTTGGAAATATTGCAGGTGTGGCGTTGGCAATTTCTATTGGAGGACCTGGCGCGGTGTTTTGGCTTATAGTTGCAGGATTTTTGGGAATGGCCTCAAAATTTGCCGAATGTACACTTGGGGTAAAATATAGAAAAATTAATTCTGACGGTTCGGTGGCTGGAGGTGGAATGTATTATATTCCTGAAATATTCAAAAAACACGGACTATCAAAAACTGGAAAAATTTTAGGTTCAATATTTGCTCTATTTGTGATAGGAGCAGGACTTGGTGGAGGTTGCGTATTTGAAAGTAATCAAGCTTTTGCACAGATGGCAGCGGTTTTTCCATCTATAGAAGGACACGGTGCTATTTTTGGACTTATAATGGCTATCGCAGTGGCCGTGGTAATTGTTGGCGGTATAAAATCAATAGCAAAATTTACTGGTGTTATTGTTCCTGTAATGGGTATTCTCTATTTGGTTACATCGTTGGTAATTGTTTTTTCTAATATATCACAACTACCTAATGCAGTGAAACTTATATTCAACGGTGCTTTCAATCCCAGTGCTGCTCAAGGTGGATTTATCGGCATTTTGATAATTGGTTTTCAACGTGCTGCGCTATCTAACGAAGCTGGAATAGGATCATCTCCCATTGCGCATAGTGCCGTAAGAACTTCCGAACCAGTTAGTGAAGGTATTGTTGCACTTCTCGAACCATTTATTGACACCGTAATAATTTGTACAACTACAGCATTGGTTATTATTTTTACTGGAATGTACAAAAATCCAAATGGTTTGGACGGAATACAACTTACTTCGGCAGCTTTCGAATCAGTTTTTCCATGGTATCCATACCTTCTTCTTGTTAGCATAATACTTTTTGCTTTTTCAACCACAATTTCGTGGAGTTATTACGCATTAACTGCTTTTAAATTTCTTTTTGGCGGTAATAATAGCATACTAACAACAAGAATTTTTCAATTAATTTTTTTAAGTTTTACAGTTATTGGAGCAGCTTCAAGCGTTGATGCTGTTGTTGGAATGACTGATATAATGATGCTTTGTCTTGCATTTCCAAATTTTATTGCAATTTACATGTCGGCAAAAGAAATAAAATCTGACTTGGAAAAATATATGTCTAAAATAAAAAAAATAAACAATGAACCAACACGATAGACAAATTTTAAAACTTGCATTACCAAGCATTGCCGCCAACATCACTGTTCCATTACTCTCCTTGTGCGACACCGCCATTGCTGGACATCTTGATAATAAACAATACATTGGAGCAATAGCTACTGGTAGTATGATTTTTACCGTAATATATTGGATTTTCGGATTTTTAAGAATGGGTACAAGCGGAATAACTGCCCAAGCATACGGAAATCGTAACCTTGAAGAAGTTATGCGCATATTCGTAAGATCATTGGTGGTAGCATTAGCAATAGGAGTGGGGCTAATAATTTTACAATGGCCTATTAAAACATTTTGCTTTTGGATTTTTGAATGTCCTGATAATATAGAACATCTTGCAAATCAATATTTTAAGATTTGTATTTGGGGTGCACCTGCCTATATGGCTTATTTTGCATTGCAAGGATGGTTTTTAGGTGTACAAAACACAAAGACAATTATGTTTGTATCCATAATTCAAAATATAATTAACATAACAGCAAGCCTTACTCTGGTTTTTATTTTCAATTTTAAAGTTGAAGGTGTAGCCTTAGGAACACTTGGAGCTCAATATGCTGGACTAATAATTTCTGCTTTTGTATGGAAAAAATATTATTTTCGTCTTTGGAAATATATGAATTGGCAAGGATTATTCAAAGGTGGTGCTGTAAAAAAATTTTTCAGCGTCAATGTTCACATATTTTTTCGCACAGTTTGCGTTGTTAGCGTTATGATGTATTTTACGGCGGCAGGAGCACACCAAAATAGTTTGGTATTAGCCGTTAATACATTGCTAATGCAGTTTTTTACAATATTTTCCTTCTTTTTCGATGGATTTGCATTTGCTGGTGAGGCAATGTGTGGAAAATTCTATGGTGCAAAAAATAACGATGCACTAAAAGATACTATTTCAAGACTTTTCAAATGGGGTGGCATAACTGCTGCTATATTTACTATTAGTTATCTTGTTGGCGGCAAACAATTTCTTTGCCTTCTTACCAATCAACAAGAAGTTTTGGAACATGCAACGCAATATTTTCTTTGGGTTCTTGCAATCCCAATAGCAAGCATTGCTGCTTTTGTGTGGGACGGAGTTTTTATCGGATGCTCTTTTAGCCGTCCTATGCTACAAAGCACTTTTTGGGCTGCGATAACTTTTTTTTCTGTATATTTTCTTTTGTTTAACAAATTGGGGAACAATGCGTTATGGCTTGCTTTTATACTTTATCTTTTTGTTAGAGGATTGGTTTTACAGATTATTTGGAAACTTTACAATTCGCAAAATTTAATTCACAATTCATAATTAGTTATTACATTTTAGAAAATTATACAGTTGGGATAATATGAACAAATTTTACTATGTAAAATTGCGGAGTTGGAAAAAATTTAAATTAACAAAATTATTACAATTGTTCCTTAATAAGATAAACTACAACAGGAAGATGGTCGCTATAACCATCAAGCCAAACACCACCAGCAGTTGTTCGCTTTGGTGAACCTTTGTATTTTCCATCTTGCTGAATTAAATAATCACGCTTAACAATAGCATGTTTCATAAATTTGAGAGTTTTGTAATTTTTTGTATTATTTTTGTCTAAAAGATTTTCACTTATGATAATCTGATCAAACAAATTCCAAGAACCATTGTAAAATAATGTTCCATTGCCATCTTTTACCAAAGTATTCCACCATGGATTGTAAAGCCCATTTTTCTCAACATTTTTAATATCACGCTTTGCATCAAGTGCCTCACTCATGCTTTTGTCAAAAGGATCATCGTTCATATCACCCATAATGAAAATTTTTATATTCTTGTCGGCTTTCAGCAATGAATCTTTGATATTTTTAACTTGTCTACCGCCTTGTTCACGGTAATAACTTGTGGAAAAACGACTTGGAAGGTGGCAAACTATTACTGCAACTGGCTCATTTGCAAGTTTACCCGTTACAGTAAGAAAACCACGTGTGGCCTTAGCACTATCCGAAACATTTTCATATACATACGGATACAATTTAACACTTGTTACACTAAAAAGGTGTGGATTGTATAACAACGCACAATCAACACCTCGACGGTCTAAACCTTCTACATGACAATATTTTATACCACGTTTTGCCAACGACGGCATTTGAACTAAATCATCAAGCACATGTGAATTTTCTACTTCGCTTACCCCAATGAAAGCGCATCCTACATTTGGCAAAACATCAGTACCCATATCGGAAAGGGCACGACTGAGATTGTTGAGTTTATGAGTGTATTTTAAGCCATTCCAACGATAAGATCCTTCGGGAAGGAACTGATAATCGTTTTTACCCTCGTCGTGAATGGTATCAAAAAGATTTTCTAAGTTGTAAAAACCTACTGCATAAACCGAAAATTTCTTTTCTTGCGCAAATGTAATATCAAATGATATTATTGTAAAAAACAATAGAAAAAAAATTGCTTTCATTGTTCTTAATTATTTTCTAAATCAGATTAAAAGTAATGCCTTCAAAAAATAAGTTCTTCCAACTGAGTAACACTTGATGCACCAACAATAACTGTTGTAACTGCTTGATTTTTAAGTACAAAATCCAAAGCAAATTGTGCAGGCGTTAGATTATTTTCTTCGGCTTGTTTTTTAAATAGAATTAATTTTTCAATAACTTCTGGTGTTAAATCAGTTTTTTTTAGAAAAAAATCCTTTGCCATACGAGAATTTTTTGGAATACCATTAAGATATTTACCCGTCAAAAGACCTTGTGCAAGAGGAGAAAATGCTGCATACCCAACACCAAAACTTTGACATTGTGGAAGAATTTTTTCTTCTGGTTCACGACTCAACATGTTATACTTTCCTTGGTATAATAAACAATGTACATCTCTATCAGCCAAATATTTATATGCTATTTCTGCCTTATCATCTGGATACTTAGAAATTCCAACATAAAGGGCTTTTCCTGAGCGCACTATATCTACAAGTGTTTGAAGTGTTTCTTCAAGTGGCGTTTCTGGATCGTAGCGATGGGAGTAAAATATGTCAACATAATCGAGTTTCATGCGCCGCAAACTATTATCTATGCCTGCCATAAGATGTTTTCGCGAGTTAAATTCACCAAAAGGACCTTCCCACATGTCGTGTCCTGCCTTAGTGGCAATAAACATTTCATCGCGATATGGTTTAAAATCTTTCTGATAAATTATACCAAAAGTTTCTTCGGCAGAGCCATACGATGGACCGTAATTGTCGGCAAGATCAAAATAATTTACTCCTTTATCAAATGCATATCGCATTAAACTGCGACTATTGTCAAGTGTGTTAACATCTCCAAAATTATGCCAAAAACCAAGTGCAATTTTCGACAACTTTACACCACTTTTGCCTGCTCTACGATATTCCATCGATGAATAACGATTTGTATCTGCTGAATAAATCATTTTTTTAGTTTTTTAAAGTTTTACATAAAAACATACAAATAATACATATTTCTTTTTCACTGATTTTCAGTTAGATACAAACAACTATTTATTGTTTAACTTAAAATCACAAGAACAAGCAGCTGTTCCTTCATACCAACTGCCATCACCACCTGTTGGTTTTATTACAATATCAATAGAATCTGATAAAAAACCTTCATTTGGAGCAATACATACAACTCGCAAAGTTCTTTTTCCCGAATAATTATGCTTTATGCACGAAAAATATCCATTTTCGTCTGAAGAAACATTTAGTATCGGCGTAACTACCTTTTCGTCAACCTGATTAATGTATATTTTTGCATTTGCAATGCCATTGCCCAACGTATCGGTTATATTGCCATAAATTTTAAAATCGGCATAAGCTCCATTTCCCCATTTTCCACTGCACGACACAACAAATAAAATAAAAACAAGGAATAAAATGATTTTATAATATTCTATAGTATATTTTTTCATAAATTGTATTTTTCTAACTTTATCCAACAGAAACTAAAATTTAAATATCACAAATTTACAAATAATTTTTTATTAATCAAATTTTTTAGTAACATATTTTTCACTAACATAATCAAAAAAATTATTTACACAAAAAAAATAAGTGTTTTACGTAAAAAAAAAACTATATATTTAACTTTTGTTTAAGATTAAAAGGTATAAATTTGCAGTTGAAAATTTGAGAGTTGAGCATCAAAAAAACAGCTCACAAAAAAATAAACAATCAAAACATGCCAAAACAATAAAAAAATTGTAGCGGCAAATTGTAAAAAAATTATGGCAAACAATTTGGAAATTAAAAATTTAGAACAAGTGGTGGTTCGTTTTTCGGGAGACTCTGGCGACGGAATGCAGTTGGCAGGTAATATTTTCTCGACAATCTCTGCCACCGTCGGCAACAGCATTAGTACATTTCCCGACTATCCCGCCGACATCCGTGCTCCTCAAGGATCACTAACGGGTGTTTCAGGTTTTCAGGTTCACATCGGAGCTGAAAAAGTATATACACCCGGCGATAAATGCGATGTGTTGGTTGCTATGAATGCCGCTGCATTAAAAACACAATACAAATACGCAAAACAAGGTGCGGCAATAATAATTGACACCGATAGTTTCAAAAAAACAGACCTAACCAAAGCTCAGTTCCAAACCGATGACTACCTTGGCGAGATGGGAATCGACCCAGATAGGGTAATTGCTTGCCCACTTACAACAATGGTAAAAGATTGCTTGGCAGACTCAGGAATGGACAACAAAGCTATTCTTAAATGCCGCAATATGTTTGCATTAGGTCTTGTTTGCTGGTTATTTGATAGAGATCTTAACATTGCATTTAATTTTCTAAAAGAAAAATTTGCCAAAAAACCTGGTGTTGCCGAAGCCAACATTAAAGTTATTCAAGCAGGCTACGACTATGGACACAACACCCACAGTAGCGTTGCAAACGTTTATCGTATAGAAACAAAAAACAAAGTACCAGGTCGTTACATGGACATAACTGGCAACAAAGCAACAGCATACGGACTTATTGCTGCAGCAGAAAAAGCAGGACTAAGACTATACTTAGGTTCATACCCAATAACTCCTGCAACTGATGTTTTGCATGAACTTAGCAAACATAAATCGCTCGGCGTTACAACAGTACAATGTGAAGACGAAATTGCTGGTTGTGCTTCGGCAATAGGAGCATCGTTCGCTGGTGCATTAGCTTGTACTTCAACATCTGGTCCTGGTATCTGTTTAAAATCAGAGGCTATGAACCTTGCTGTAATCCTTGAACTTCCATTGGTTGTGCTTGACGTACAACGCGGTGGTCCTGCAACTGGTTTGCCTACTAAATCTGAACAAACAGACCTTCTACAAGCACTTTATGGACGCAATGGAGAATCTCCAATGCCTGTTTTAGCAGCAACATCGCCAGTTGATTGTTTTGATGCAGCATACGAGGCAGCAAAAATTGCGTTAGAATATATGACCCCTGTAGTCTTATTAACAGATGCATTTGTTGCCAACGGAAGTGCAGCATTTAAACTTCCCGACCTTAAAAATTACCCTGCAATTAATCCTCCATACGTGCCACAAGAAATGCTCGGCACATGGACACCTTATTTAAGAAACGAAGCAAACAAAGTTCGTTATTGGGCTATACCCGGAAGAGAAGGTTTTACACACATACTTGGTGGTCTTGAAAAAGACAACAAGACAGGTGCAATAAGCACCAACCCTGAAAATCACGACCTTATGTGCCGTTTAAGAGCCGAAAAAATTGCCAACATTCCTGTTCCAAATGTTGAGGTAGAAGGAGATAAAGACGATGCACAATTGTTATTAGTTGGTTTTGGTAGCACATACGGACATCTTCACGCTGCGATGGACGAAATGCGTGCAAATGGCAAAAAAGTAGCATTGGCACAATTTAAATATATAAACCCACTGCCCAAAAACACTGCCGAAGTTATGAAAAAATATCCAAAAGTTGTTGTTGCAGAACAAAACCTTGGACAATTCGCAGGTTATCTACGTATGAAAGTTGATGGATTTGTACCTTATCAATTTAACGAAGTAAAAGGCCAACCTTTTGTTGTAAGCGAACTTGTGGAAGCCTTTAACAAAATTTATTAATCACAACAAACAAATTAAAATTAGAAATGTTTACAGCAAACGATTATAAAAAAGGACAACCACGTTGGTGTCCGGGTTGCGGCGACCACTCATTTTTAGCAGCATTGCAAAAAGCAATGGCTGAAATCGGAGTTCCGCCATATCAAACAGCAGTAATTTCTGGTATAGGCTGTTCAAGCCGTTTGCCACACTATATGGCAACATACGGAATGAACACCATTCACGGACGCGCTGCAGCAATAGCAACAGGTTGCAAGGTTTCAAATCCAAGTTTAACGGTATGGCAAGTTTCGGGCGATGGCGACGGTCTTGCAATTGGTGGCAACCATTTTATTCACGCCAACCGTAGAAACATCGATTTAAAGATGATATTACTAAACAACAGAATTTACGGTCTTACAAAAGGTCAGTATTCTCCAACTTCGCCACGTGGATTTGTTAGTAAATCATCTCCTTACGGAACAGTTGAAGATCCATTCCGTCCTGCAGAACTTTGCTTTGGTGCTCGCGGACATTTCTTCGCTCGTGCCGTTGCAAGCGATATGAACGGAACTGTTGAAATATTAAAACAAGCTCATAGCCATAAAGGTGCAGCCGTTTGCGAAATTCTTCAAAATTGCGTTATTTTTAATAATGGAACTCACGACAGCGTTTATACTCGCGAAGGTCGATTGAAAAACGCAATCTATCTCCAACAAGGCAAACCAATGATTTTTGGAGAAAACAACGAGTTTGGATTAATGCAAGATGGTTTTGGTATAAAAGTGGTAAAACTCGGAGAAAATGGCATAACTGAAAAAGATTTACTTGTTCACGATGCTCATTGCGAAGATAATACTCTACAATTAAAACTTGCAATGATGGAAGGTCCTGATTTTCCAATTGCGCTTGGAGTTATTCGCGATGTAGAAGCACCAACATACGACGATGCTGTTAATGCACAAATTGACGAAATTAAGGCTAAAAAACCTTATCACAATTTTGCTGAATTATTAGAAACCAACGATATTTGGGAAGTAAAATAAAAATATACTACCATATAATCACATTTTTTCAAAAAAATCCCTGCAACATAATGTCAGCAGGGATTTTTTTATAAATAAAAAAAAATAATTATACGTTGATTATCAAAACAATAATAAAAATTTATCCCCATTTATAGTTACTCAAAAATTAAAAAATCACCATTTTTGGCTACCAATTTTAAGCGGTAAAAAACTAAAAAAATACCATTTTAAGGCTATTGTATACATCTCTCATCAAACCTAACTTTGCAACGTAAAAATAAACAAAAACTACTTTTATAAAAATGAGCAAAATAGGAATTTATTACGGATCAACAGGTGGCGTTAACGAAGGAATCGCCAACAAAATAGCCCAAAAACTTGGCGTAGCTGGCTCTGATGTACACAATATTGCCAACTATGACGAAAACGAATTTAAAAGTTACGATTTGCTATTGCTCGGTTCTTCAACATGGGGCGATGGTGATTTACAAGACGATTGGTTCGACCCTATTGACAAAATCAAAGCACTTGATCTTAAAGGTAAAAAAGTTGCATTGTTTTCAAACGGAGATTCAGCAGGATATACCGATACATTCTGCGGAGCATTAAAATTTCTTTACGAAGCTACAACTGCAGCAGGGGCTCAAGTATTAGAAGGTGTTAGCACTGATGGATACGAAGTTGGTGCTTCTGAAGGTGTTAAAGATGGTAAATTTCTCGGTCTTGCAATTGACGAAGATAACGAAAGCGACAAAACCGACGAAAGGATTGATGCTTGGGTAGAAAAAGTAAAAGCATTTTTGTAAACTTTTGATTAAACGATAATTCTTTCTAAAAACCTGCAAAAAAGATGCAGGTTTTTAGATTTTTAAACTAAAAAAAAGAAAAATGTCATCAGAAATAATGTTATCGGGTCAAATTAGAGTTTTTCTTAACCACATATACGAATATAAAAAAGGTGTAAGAAACATGGTTTTGATGACACTAAACCAAAAATATTTACAATACGCAATTCAAAGACTTGAAAGCCAAAAAATTCATTTTTTTGTTCAAGAACTTTCCAATGGAAGAATAAATCTATTTTTTGGAAAAAAAGTTTGCCTTGATGTAGCACGCAAATTCGCAGTTAAACCTTTTAACCGTTACACACCAGAAGAAGATTTTATTCTCGGTACACTATTAGGATATGATGTTTGCATAGAATGTGAACGATATTGCGAACTAACCGAAAAACAATCGGAAAAACAAAAAGCAATAGTTTAATTTTTATTAAAGTAAAAATTAATACTATATAACATAACTAATTATTGGATAAATATTTGGCTTGTTGAAATTTAAGTATTGATTCAAGCATCTGTAACCTTGGCATTTCAAATCCTACTTTACGTGCAATTTCTATTGGACGAGTATAAATATAATAAATTTCCATTTTTCGCTTAAAATCAAAATCAAGTTTCATACTTGGAAAATAAGGTGTCATTTCTCGTGTCATCTGCAACATTTTTTCCACAAAAAGTTCATCAACATTTTTTACTCCAAGTTTTTGGGCTGCACCAACAACCTCAAGCATTTGAAGCCTTATTAAATTTTCTGTAGCAGAGTGGGAGAGAAGTTGATGTGTGTTAGCATTTAGAGCAACACTCATACCATTAAAAGGCATATTCCAAACTGCTTTTTTCCAACGTGCCTCGTAATATTCAACTTTTGCAGCTGAAATTCCTGCCGCATTAAAATCAGAAATTAAATTATCAACCTTTGATTCATCTTTACACGAAAAATTTCCTATATTTATGCTACCATAACATTGATGATTAACAATTCCGGGATTTATTTTGGCACTACAAATAAACGCAAGTCCAGCAGCAATCTCTAAATTTGGAAATATTTTTTGCAAATCTTCCTCAACGCCAATCCCATTTTGAATCAACAAAACCAATGTTCCGTTAACTACCAATGGAGAAAGAATATTACGTAAAACATCCTGATTTACAGTTTTTAATGCAACAATAACAACATCACAAATAGGCATATCGGATGTTTTATAATAAGCATTAATCTTGGGTAAAGAAAAATCTCCATCACACGATTTTATAGTCAAACCATTTTCTTTAACATATTGATAATCATTATGAAACAAAAAATGTACATCGTTGCCAGCTTTTACAAGTTTTGAACCATAATAAGCACCAACTGCACCACTACCAATAACTCCATAAATCATAATCTATATTTTTTAGATTCCGTACTCAATATTTTCAATAACAGCAAAAGACTTAGAACCAGCTTTTTCTGCTTGCAAAGGTATTAAAGTGCGTTTAAAACCAAAAACTTTTTGATCTATGTTTTTTACTTGAACAAAAAAAGTAGTTGGTAAGGTAAAATTTTCAAGTTCTGATTTAATCTTTTCATCAGATAATCCATAAAAAATACTATAATTTTCTGGATTTTTTCCATAAAACTTTACAAAAGCCTCATTTTGCCAAGAAATTTTACCATCTGAATTAACAAGACAACATGGAAAAAGCGCACTATTTAATATGTAGCCAAAAGACTGTGCCTGCAAAGAAATTTCCGACAACTTAACATTTTGCAACGAAATTACCTTTGTAAATTCCTTGGATTTTAATTTTCCAAGATGAGCAACAAGAAAACAACCACCCACCGCAAGTAAAAAACCACAAAGAAAAATCGTTTTCAAAGTCTGTTCCGTTTTTAAAATTTCTGAACTTTGAACTTCAATTGCCTTATCTACAGTAAGATACTGAATATTTCTAATAGAATCTTTAACAATTGCCGATGCATACAAACTCGTAAGCAACAGCAAAACCATTGTAAAAATTTTTTTCATAATTTTTTTTTGCAAAAATAAAAAAGAAGCCTTAAAAATAAAGCTTCTCTTTCTAAAAATCGGATATTGAAATTGATAAAAGAGTTAAAAAGTTTAATTTAAAATTGTTTTTCGCACCTCATTTGAGTTAAAGCATCAATTAAATTGTCTATGTATCTTATTGACATTGCAAATGTAAATAAAAAATACAAAAATAATTCTGTTCATTTTGTTCATTTAAAAAAAAAAATGAAAGAAAAAAACGCAAAAAAAGCTCCCTCGCGAAGCGATAGAGCGGGAAATCAAAGTTCCCCCGCTCCGAGGAGCGGGGGACCTTTATATTAGTCAAACTCTGTCAGTTCATCCATACCCTCTTCTTCCGACTCTTCTTCCGGCAGCGTCTCATCGAATACCGCCGGGATAATCGCCGTGCTCCAGGTCATGTTCTCCGCGATGGAATACTCCTTCAGCGTGATCGGATAGAAGTCCGTATACACATTCGTGTAGACCGGAATCATCGGCTCTACTTCTCCGAACCGCTCCAGGAACTGGACCCACTTCTGGCAGTAGCTCAGCAGGTCGCCGGATTCCGTCCCCCGCATCTCCTGCAGCAGGTCGTACAGCTCCTGATCCGTGTTTCCGCTGAAGTTGGACGCGCCATTCGGATCCATCAGCGCCGACGGATCAAACATAATCACGAAGTTCGTCGCCAGGAACACCAGATCATAATCCCGTTCCACGTCCCCGTAGTACATCGGCAGCACATTGTCCGCCGCTTCCACGGTCATCCGGATGCCCGCTTCCTTCGCGTGATTCGCCAGGTAGGTCTCCAGCGCCTCGCCGATGGGCGTCGTCTCCGGGTATACCAGCTTCAGCTCCAGCGCCACGATCTCTCCGTTGATCTCCTTGCACCGCGCGTCGTCCTTCGCCGCGTCATACGCTTCCCCTTCCCGGTTCAGCGTCCATCCGTCCGCTTCCAGCAGCCGGATCGCTTCTTCCACGTTATAGTTATATCCTTCGATCTCGTCCAGCGTTAGCGCTTCCCACGCGGCCAGCTCTTCCTCCACGGTCATCTCGCCCTTTTCCCGTATCCGTTTCTCGTCCACCGGATACGCGATGGTGCCGTTCACGATCTGGAACATCCACTGCCCCAGCCCATAGAATCCGCTCACGGCCAACCCGAAGTTCCCCAAATAGGCTTCGGTCAGCCCCTCCCGGTCCAGGCACAGGGCGATGGCTTTGCGCACACTCTCCTCCGCCAGCGCCGCATGCTCCATGTTGAAGGCCAGGAAGCTCAGGCCGCT